>SKUL01000238.1 GCA_007129985.1 Flavobacteriales bacterium | reverse complement strand
TTTCTCCGCATATCGGAAGTAAGAATCTATATGTAACATCAGGGCACTACGCTAAATACGGTGAAGACTCTTTTCAACCCATCCAAACTCCGGCCGAAAACGAAGAGTTTCTGCTGAAGCCCATGAACTGTCCGCACCACTGCGAGATATACAAAACCCGTCCGCGCTCCTACAAAGACCTACCTCTGCGTTTTGCCGAATTTGGCACCGTTTACAGGTACGAGCAGAGCGGTGAGTTGCATGGACTCACGCGGGTGCGAGGCTTTACCCAGGACGACGCGCACATATTCTGTACACCTGACCAATTGAAGGCTGAGTTTCAGAAGGTGATAGATTTGGTGCTCTACATTTTCAAAACCTTAAGTTTTGAAGACTTTACTGCGCAAATCTCATTGCGAGACCCTGACAATCCCGACAAGTACATCGGCAGTACCGAAAACTGGGAAAAAGCAGAGCAAGCCATCATTGAAGCCACCGGCGAAAAGGATCTGAAAACTGTGGTTGAATATGGCGAAGCTGCATTTTACGGTCCAAAACTCGACTTCATGGTTAGAGACGCCATTGGCAGAAAATGGCAGCTCGGCACCATTCAGGTAGATTACAACCTGCCTGAGCGTTTTGAACTTGAATACATTGGAGCTGACAACCAGAAGCACAGGCCGGTAATGATTCACAGGGCGCCCTTTGGATCCATGGAGCGATTCGTTGCCGTGCTGTTGGAGCACTGCGGTGGCAACCTGCCTTTGTGGCTAACTCCAGACCAAATCAGAATACTACCCATCAGCGAAAAGTACCAGAGCTATGCTGAAGAAGTTTTGAGTTTGCTGAATATTTCCGATATTCGCGGCTTCATTGACGATCGGTCTGAGAAGATTGGCAAGAAAATCCGCGACGCGGAGCTTGACAAAATACCTTACATGCTGATTGTTGGTGAAAAAGAAGAAGAAGCACGCGAGGTTTCAGTTCGAAAGAAAGGCGAAGGAGATTTGGGAAGTATGACCCCTGAGGCCTTTGTCAATCACATCGAGGCAGAAATTTCGCGTGAATTGTTAAATAACTAAAACACAAAAGCTATAGCTCGTAAATTTCAAGGTCGCGGAAGGGTAATTAAAAAAAATCCCCACCGGATTAACAGTGAGATTACTGCCCGACAGATTCGTCTGGTTGAGGACGGTGTAGGCGCCGAGGTTATTTCTGTGGAGGAAGCTCTGCGCAAAGCCGAAGAAGCCGAGTTGGATTTGGTAGAGATATCACCCAACGCCGACCCGCCTGTTTGCAAAATTATTGACTACAAGAAATTTCTCTACAATCAGAAGAAGAAAGAGAAAGAAATCAAGAGTAAACAGTCAAAGATTGTTGTGAAGGAAGTTCGGTTCGGACCCAATACAGACGACCACGACTTTGAGTTTAAACTGAACCACGCCAAAAAGTTTTTGGAAGAGGGAGCCAAGCTGAAGGCTTTTGTCTTTTTTAAAGGACGAACCATCGTATTCAAAGAGCGAGGTGAAATATTGCTGTTGCGATTTGCGCAAGAACTGGAAGAACATGGCATTGTTGAACAAATGCCCAAACTTGAAGGCAAGCGCATGATCATGATGATAGCACCGAAAAAGAAAACAAAGTAGTACTAACCCATAAATCTCAGAGGACATGCCAAAGATGAAAACAGTTTCCTCTGCCAAAAAGCGGTTTAAAGTTACCGCCAGCGGCAAAATCAAAAGGAAACACGCGTTCAAGAGCCACATCCTGACCAAAAAGTCGAAGGTTAGGAAGAAGCGCCTCACGGCCTTCACCATTGTGGACAAAGCAGACCACGCTAACGTGCGCAGAATGCTGCTCGCTTAGTTATCGTGAAATTAAATCAGGTCGTTTAACCGGGTACTGAGCCAAAAAACAAGACCCAATATTAAGGGCGCTTCGTACCAAAAAACACAAAAACATGCCAAGATCAGTAAACTCAGTTGCCAGTAAGGCACGCAAGAAAAAGGTTCTCAAGCAGGCCAAAGGCTTCTTCGGACGTAAGAAAAACGTTTGGACAGTAGCCAAAAATGCAGTAGAAAAAGGTTTAACCTATGCCTACCGCGACCGCAAACAGAAAAAACGCCAGTTCCGTGGATTGTGGATTCAGCGTATCAACGCCGGAGCGCGAGAACACGGAATGAGCTACTCAGAATTCATGGGTAAAGTAAACGCCAAAGGAATCGAACTGAACAGAAAAGTTCTGGCCGATTTGGCCATGAACCACCCCGAAGCGTTTAAAGCAGTGGTTGACGCTGTAAAGTAAACCCCATCCAACTACTTTGTTTAATAAGGGAGGCGAAAGTCTCCCTTTTTTCGTTTCACAACCTCCAGCTTAGTTGAAATGCGGAATGAAAATTGAATAGCTTTGTAACCAAGCCATATCTCTATGATGTATCGACACCTTATTTTTTGCATGGTTTTGCTGTTCTGTGCCGCGCCCGAAGCGATTGCTCAGAAAAAGAGCAAGAAAAAAAACGACAATGCCCCAGAAGTATTAGAGCCACCGCGCGAACCAGCCAATACATTAGTTGAGTTTCCTTACGATGATGTTGACTGGCTGAACAGCACACAGCGCATAAGGAGAGCTGCTCTTAAAGGAAAATTTGTACTACTCAGTTTTTGGGCCATGTCATCGGAGTTGTGCCTCACTCAGTTAGATTGGATGAACCAATTAAAAAAAGAACATCGCTCACTGGAAACCATCGTTATACACTCTCCGAAATACCCGGCTGAACGCGACACCTCCTTTCTTAGAGATGCCATAATCAAGCACAATATTCAGTTTCCAGTGCTCAATGATCAGAATTTTGTTCTCTGGGATGAATACATGATTGAAGCCTGGCCTACGCACCTATTATTTAATCCGGAAGGAGAGCTTGTGATGCGCTGGCAGGGCGCCAAACCTGGAGCAGATTTTTCTGACTTCATCGCCCGATATGAAGGCCGTATAGCTTCCACAGGCTCTCTCTACAGCAGCGAATTGGGGCAATTTCAACAAGGTCTTATGGCCTTTCCTACTTTTATTGAGGACGACAGATTCATCTTTCTGTTTGTAAGTGATACACGTGGAAACAAAATTCACAAAGTAGATGTTAATGGTGTGGTTGAAGAAACTATCGGAACAGGAAAGCAGGGTCGGACCGATGGAAGTCATTTGATTGCAAGTTTCAAAGGCCCCAGAGGTATGGCTTATCATACGGCGGATAGTGCATTGTATGTTGCGGACACTGGTAACAATCTTATTCGACGATATGACTTGCGCAAGCAAATGGTAACTACGGTTCTGGGCAATGGCATGCGCACTTTTGAAATTCCGGATACCATCATTGGTTCAAGTCACGGACTTAACCAACCCACCGACCTCACCATTGTTGACGATGTACTCTACATCACGATGACGGGGTGGAATCAAATCTGGAAATACGATTTAATAACGCGTATTGCACAACCTCATGCCGGCACAGGCAAATTTGGATTTGAAGATGGCAAGCTGGAATCAAGCCTTCTAGCAGAACCATATGGCATAACACACGACAATGACGGCGTGATTTACTTTACAGAACGGCAGTCAAGTGCTGTGAGATCGCTGACCCGTAATCGGGTAGTTACTATTGTTGGAAAAGGAGTGTTTGATTATGGCGATGAAGATGGTAAAAGCAAAGATGCTCTATTGCAAGCTCCGGCCGGCATCACTTACCACGGAAAGAAGTTATACGTTGCGGATCAGTTCAACAACAAAATCAAGGAAATTGACCCCGGTTCCGGACGTACGGAAACCGTCATCGGAACAGGAGATCGTGGATACAGAAATGGAAGCGGGCGTCGTTCCATCCTGAACAAACCCACCGGGCTAACCTTCCTCAGAGATAAAATGTATTTCTCAGATACTTACAACCACAACCTTCGCGTATACAACCCGGAACGCGATTTCATTCGCCCGTTTGAGTTTGAAAACAAGTTTGAAATGAGTTTCAATCCCATAAACAATACGCAACTGCTGGAGATAGACACAGTTTATGTTCCTCGTGGAGAATCAGGTATCACACTTCAATTTGAACTTGGAGGCAACTGGTACATTGAGGAAAATGCTCCCAACGAGGTCGTTATTAACCAGCGTACCATTGGGGTAAAGCCGGATGACGACGGTTTTAATCGCGAGTTAGGGCAAATCAGACTTGAAATAGAAAACTACGGAGCGCTGACTCATTTCTTCGCAGACGTTTCACTGTTTTACAGACCTGTTGAAAATGATCAGCTCATTTTTCACAGAACTTTTACTCTCATGGTACACATAAGAATGGACGAAGAAGCTCCGCCAGAGCAAAACGTTTTATTTATCGTTCCACCTCTACGAACGGCGCGTCACTCTGCTGAGACCGACCGCGGCTAAATCGTGCTGCGGGTTAACCTCAAGTGTCTGCTCAAAGTAATCTCTGGCCTCTGAGAAATTGCCAATGAGCTCGTAGCACAACCCAAGATTGTAATAGGCATCATCGTAGCCCTCAAAAACTTCAATGGTCTTCTTGAAGAAAGGAATGGCTGCCTGGGGTTCTTCGAAGTGCTCAAGCCAGACATAACCTTGGTTATACCAAGCTAACCCATTGTTAGGGTCCAGCGCCACCATATATTCGTACAATTCCATCGCTTCTTCAAGTCTTCCCTGCTCCTGAAAAAACATCGCTTTGGCGTAAAGTGCCTGCACGTCGTCCCTTCTCACTTCAAGCGCACTGTCAAAATAGTCGAGCGCTACATCATCATTAACTGAGCTGTAGAACGAACCAAGCATCATAAAGCCGTCAAAAAAGTTTGGATTTAATTCTATGGCAGTTTGTACAGATGAGACAAACCTGGATGTATCGCCCAGTTCGTAGTGAGCATACCCTTTAATAAAGTACCCCTGATAAAGCTGATCATTGATGCGAAGCGCTTTATTGGCGAGATCAAAACACTCTTGATATTGCCGCAGCAGTAATTGCACTTCGGCCATCTTCAATAGGGCCTCGGTGTTATTGGCATCCAGTTCAAGGGCACGCTCAAAGCTGTCAATTGCCTCATTAACTTCCTTTTGAGCATAGAGAATTTCTCCTTTGGAAAGATGAAAAACGGCGTTCATTGAGTCGAGTGTCAATGCCCTGTTAATATCCTCCAACGCCAGCATCAAGGATCCTTCTTCCACATGCGCATCTGCGCGTTTGGCATACAGCTTTGGGTTTTTTGGATCTTTTCGTATTTCAATGGAAACCTCATCCGACCGAGATCGAGGAGCTTTTTGCTCGCTCTTGTCAGCCTCTTTCCCGGTTGTTGGTGCATCCGAAGCTCCGGGCTCGTTACAACTAACCATACCAATAAACGAGACAATTAGTATCCAAAACGCGACTCTGATCATAGGAATGTTGTGTTTCAATGTCTGAATTTCACTCTTTCAGAAAGCAAAAATGGGGCTTTCAAATGAAAGCCCCATGAACAAAATTTGACAATTCTTTACTACTCCGGCTGGTGCGTTTTGATGCGCTCCTCCAGTTCCTCCTGCAGTTCGGGGTTATCTGCTATCACCTGCTTCACTGCATCCCTTCCCTGACCTAGCCGGGTTTCTCCGTAACTGAACCATGAACCGCTCTTTTTCACGATACCCATATCCACTGCAAGATCCAGTATTTCACCGGTTTTAGAAATCCCTGCACCGTACATAATGTCGAACTCGGATTTGCGGAACGGAGGGGCCACCTTGTTTTTCACCACTTTTACACGGGTACGGTTTCCAATCACTTCATCGCCTTCCTTTATCTGGCTTATACGACGTATATCGAGGCGGATTGAAGCATAAAATTTGAGTGCATTACCACCTGTCGTTGTTTCCGGATTTCCGAACATGACTCCAATCTTCTCGCGAAGCTGGTTTATAAAAATGCAGCAGCATCCTGTTTTGCTGATGGTACCGGTGAGTTTCCGGAGGGCTTTTGACATAAGCCTGGCTTGCAATCCCATTTGAGAGTCGCCCATTTCTCCTTCAATCTCAGCGCGGGGTGTCAGTGCCGCTACTGAATCAACCACTAGCAAATCCACAGCACCTGAACGAATCAGGTTCTCGGCTATTTCAAGCGCCTGCTCACCATTATCGGGCTGCGAAATGAGCAGTTCACCGGTATCCACGCCCAGATTCTCGGCATAGAAGCGATCAAACGCATGCTCGGCATCAACAATCGCAGCAATGCCTCCTTTCTTCTGCACTTCAGCAATTGCATGAATGGCAAGGGTGGTTTTACCCGAAGACTCAGGACCATAAATCTCAATGATTCGCCCCTTCGGGTAGCCTCCAACTCCAAGCGCCATATCCAGGGTTACAGATCCGGAGGGAATAGATTCAACCTGTACAACGGCATCGTCGCCGAGTTTCATTACCGCCCCTTTTCCAAATGACTTTTCCAGTTTATCAATGGTAAGCTGCAGGGCCTTTAGTTTTTCTTTGTTCGCGTCAGTCGCCATAGTAGTGTGTTATTTGAAGTTTAACAATTCGTTGATTTGCTTGCTGTGCTCTTTGGTTTTAACCTTATCTATGATGTGAGCAATTTTTCCTTTTTCGTCAATAATAAAGGTGGTGCGATGAATTCCCTCGTACTCCTTTCCCATGAACTTCTTTTTTCCCCAGACACCGTATAACTGGATAACATCCTTTTCGGTATCAGCTATCAGCGGAAAAGGAAGATTGTATTTAGCGCGGAACTTATCATGCTTTGCATCAGTATCCGCGCTCACTCCAATCACCTCAATTCCTGCGCCCAGCAACTCGCCGTAGTTGTCCCGAAGGTTGCAGGCCTGAGCTGTGCATCCTGGGGTGTCATCTTTCGGGTAAAAATAAAGAACTATTTTCTTTCCTAGCAGGTCGCTGAGTTTTTTTGCTTGTCCATCAACAGTCTGAAAGTGAAAGTCGGGGGCTTGTTGGCCAATTTTTGGTGTGTTCATCTCTTTTTGATTTTTACAAAGGTGCTTAGATAGGTACGTAATGTATGTACGTACCACAAAAAATTCGCTGCTTTTGTTCATTTTTTTTCTAAGTCCCTCAAAACTAATAATCCGTAGTATTTATGAGGCTTTCAGATGCCATTCAGCCCGCTACACAACCCGATGAATGGCGTTTTTTTGTCGATGAATCGACCTAGGGTATTGACAAGCCATTAAAGTCGACATACCTTTGTCGCGCTGTGAACAGAATTAATCGAAAGAAAAACGGAACCTATCCGAATTTCTGCCGTAACAGGCTCAGCGATTAACATAAGATACTAATCAAAAATGGCGAAAATGAAAACAAACGCTACCCGCAATGAATCGGGGCTGCTTTCCTCAGAGGGCATTCCCGAAAGCTCGTGTTGGAGCTTTCTTTCTCGGAAAGAGTCTCCTTCACAAACGGTGAGCAGAAATCTTACGGCTTGGTTTACAGCCCTATTATTTCTGTTAATCATGACACCCCAGAGCTGGGGACAAACGCTCGAAGAATCGGTAACTCCCGGCCAACCACAAGTGGTCGATTTAATACCGCAAGCTTCGAAAGTTTCTTTTGGCTCTGGTGCCATGATGTTGAAATCCTCAACACCAACTCCCCTTCCCAATCCTGATGTACCGGCAGATCTGGTATGCTCGGATTTGCGGGTGGTGTTTATCTTGGATGAGTCAAACTCAATTAACACGCTCGGAGCTGTAGGTCAGGTTCGCGATGCGGCCATTGGCCTCGCCAACGCGCTTCTGAACTCCGGTGCAGAACTTCGTGTAATTGAATTCGCGACGCACTCAAGCATTATCGACCTTGGCCCTTCGGCTGAAGTTACACCAAGCTTCATCGCTAATTTTAACAACTACCTCTACTCAAGCTATCTTGGCCAAAGCTACAATCCAATTGGTGTATGGCCTTGTGTAGGTTGGACTAACTGGGAAGATGCTCTACTCGATGCTCAGGGATTACCTGCAGACATCGTTTTCTTTTTTACTGACGGAGATCCTACCGCCTACAACAACCCAAGCGGAAGCTGTAGCGGAGTCACTGCAGGAACTTCGAGCTCCATTTTAACCACCGCACTGAATAAAGCAATCACTGCTGCCAATGGACTCAAAACCCAGGGCAAGCACATGTTTGTAATTGGTATCAGCGGCATGGTAAACCTCAGCAACATCATTGCTGTTTCAGGCCCTGATTCATTTGAAGACAACGGTAGTATTTTTACCGATGATTACTCGCTACCTCCATTCAGTGATCTGGCCGGTGCCATTTCTGAGGCTGTAAATACTATCTGTGGAACTGAATTAGCCATCACCAAAACAGTAACCACTGGTCCGGTATGCGTGGGTGATCAGGTTACGTTTAACATTACTGTAACAAATACAGGTGGAGACTATGACCTTGACGCACTGAACGTAGTAATATCTGATGCCTTTCCAAATGGCTACAGCAACCTTCAGATTGTTGGAGCTCCAATAGCAGGTGCTTCAATTGTTGGAAATACGCTGACATACAACATTGGAACATTGGCAGCGAATGCCTCGGCCAGCATTCAGGTAAACGCAACTGTAGTAGCCCCTCCGGTAAACTACTCAAACAACGCAATTGCTACTTCCGACAACGCAGCTCAAGTTGAAGATGGTGCTGCCATCATTTTGGAAACAGATCCTCCTGTGCTTACGTGTGCCCCCAACCAAGTAATCGAGTGCCAGGAAAGCACACACCCCGATTTTACAGGATACACCACGGCGGTTGACTGTGATCCCAACCCTTCTGTAACATGGAGTGATCACATTACAGAGGGTAGCTGCCCCAACAACTTCACAATCGTTCGAACCTGGACCGCAACCGACAATGCTGGAAACGTTTCAACCTGTAAGCAAACTATCGAGGTGCAGGATACTACTAATCCAACAATAGAACCAGTAGCTGATATTGTACTCGATGGTTGTAACGCTGACTGGCCAAGTTTATCCACAACCTGGACAGACAATTGCTCAGCTGGTGGAACCATCACCGGTATACCGGGCGAAGTTCAAGAAAATGCATGCACTTCAACTTTCACAAACAACGTATGTTGGGGGGTACCTGGTCTAAGTCACTTTACACTGGCTTTATGCGAAGACATCACTGCCTCAGATATTCAAGCAGTGCTGATTAACGGAGTGCCTTACAGCAATTGGACAGTTGGAAATGACCCTACATGTGGTGTATATGGTCTCAAATGGGATGATTTACAACTTGGTGAAAATACTTGTGCCGACTTCACTGTTGTGCTGAATGATGCCTATTTATCGACTACATCAACCGGTTTTCTCAAAGCTGGTCCTGATTGCACAAGCGATGAATTTACTGGCCCTGGTTGCGAAACCATTGAATGCGTTTGTATCCAGTCAAAAATTTACACATTCACCGCTACTGATGACTGTGGTAACACATCAACAACCACAACTGCTGTGTATCGCACCTTTGACGAGGCTCCCCCGACTATCGATGCACCAGAAGATTTCATGATAGAGGGTTGCAGCCCCGCCTGGCCGGAACTTACCGCCACCTGGACTGATAACTGTTCAGAAGGTGGCACTGTTGTGGGCACACAAGGTGTCCTGACTGTTGATGGCTGCGTTGAAACATTGAAATTCCTCTTTAATGTGACCGACGATTGCGGTAACTCTGCGTTTGCATTTACCTATGTTTCGCGAATTGTTGATGAAGTTGCTCCTACCATTGATGCACCCGCTGATTTTGCTCTTGATGGCTGTAATGCTGAGTGGCCAACCCTTACTGCTAACTGGAGCGACAACTGCTCTGAAGGGGGAATGGCAACCGGTGTAGCTGGTGATATAGTAACCAACGGTTGCACACAAAGCCGCGTTTACACATTCAGTGTGACTGATGAATGCGGAAACCCAACTTCAGCCACAACTACTGTAACCCGCACTTTCGATGAGACTGCTCCTGTTATCTCGCCCATCGCTGACT
>SKUL01000349.1 GCA_007129985.1 Flavobacteriales bacterium | reverse complement strand
GCTGCTACCTCGAAATCCTCTTTACTCCAACCCACTTCACGAATCAGGCTTTCCTGCATTTCCCAGTTAAAATGGGGAGTATCGGTGGTGGTGATATTGGAGCGCAAATTATTGAAGCGCTTATATGGGCCATATTCCGGATGTTGTGCATAGCTGCTGAGATGAAACCAGGAACTGATTCCCGCCATGATAAAGATTACAGCCATCACCAGCGTTTTGGCAAAGCTTTTCTTGTGAAGCAAGTATGCAATGACAGGTAAAGAAAGAAGTACAAACATGATGAGCACCTGATGCCTGATTGCTGCTCCGAGCAAGATGAGTGAGGTACCCAATACTAACTGAAGCCAGGAGGTTTTACGGGCCAATAACACAAGCATTACCCCTCCGGCAAGGCAAACAGCGGCAACGCGGGTAAAATGTGGTACAAAGAGTGTAAATATTACCAGCAAAAGTATGAGCAGGTGTCGGTTAACAGCCGACAATCGAGAACCTTTAATACTTGCAGCCGCAAATTGTAAAGCGGTATATCCCGCCCACAACGAGCCAATTAAATGGCATGTATACCAATTGATATGGGGCTGCCATTCGAATAACCATCGCAATATTTTGCCAATAATGAGGTGAGTAAAAACAAGAAACTCCGATGGCTCACCCGATCGCGCCCCTGAAGCAATGGCATTCATCGCAACATCATCGTTGGTCTCGAAAACCAAGGGCACGGTAAGTGCAATAAGCAGAAATTCAGCAAGGCAGAGTAATATCAGACCAAAGGTTTTGGCAACACCGGGCGGAGATAGTTCGTGGAGCTTGCCTGCAAACAGGGAGTTAGATGACTTTTGTAAGGTCGGAAACACGAAGGTATAGTAGTTGGCTTTGGATGTTGGCCAAAAATAGCAATTCACTTCAGGAGGGATAAACCGTGGTGTACTTGGTAACCTGTGTCACCATGATTGAGCGGGGTTCAAAGTAGTTTTGTATCATGTTACGCACCTTGCTGATTGTGATGGTCATTGCGTTTGGAAGTTTCCAGTCCACCGCTGAGGTTATCGTGCCCGATACGAGCGCTGCAGGAAAGAAGACACTCAAGGAGTTTTTGATGGGAGGAAAACTTGATATCCATACCCGAACTTTCTGGATGAGCACCATCAATCGCGGCGAACTTCTGGATTACAGTACGGCCGCATTTGGTGCCGGTTTGGGCTATCACACACCCGAGTGGAAAGGCTTTCAGGCGGGTTTCAGCGGCTTCTTCACCTTTCAATTGTACGAACACAATCTCAGGCTGGCCGACCCGACTACGGGAGGAGTGAATCGCTATGAAGTTCTCTTATACGACATGAACGACCTTGACAACA
Organism: Flavobacteriales bacterium; assembly: GCA_007129985.1. GTDB lineage: Bacteria > Bacteroidota > Bacteroidia > Flavobacteriales_D > SKUL01 > SKUL01. Next base: position 8,656 of record SKUL01000349.1, on the reverse strand, counting down.
CCAATGATTTGGATCGTCTGGAGGATCTCTATCTGGCCTATCGCTACAAAAACCTCAGGGCTGTGTTCGGCAGGCAAACCGTAAACTCGCCTTTGCTCAACGAGCAGGATAACCGCATGCGCCCCAATCACTTCAGTGGGCTTTCTGTGTACTATACCGGAGATGAATGGGAGCTTACCGGGGGCTGGTACACACACGCTACCATGCGGGGTACGGTTGATTGGTATTCCATTGAGTCGTCATTTGGCGTTTATCCTTTTGGACGGAATCCTATGGGCGTACCGTCGCAGTACCGCGACAACATCAGCAGCAAAGGAATCGGTTTGCTTGGGGTAAAGTGGAAACCGCTTTCAACCGCCTCCCTGCAAGTTTGGAATTACTCCGCAGAAAACGTTTTCAATCTGACTTTTGCCCAGGCAGATGCTAATTTCGGCAAAGGATTGTGGTTTGCTGTAACCGGATTACAAGGGTTCTACCAGCTGCCTGTGCACAACGGGGGTAATTCAGATCTTATGAAATCATACATCGGGCACGGTGAAACGAGCCTTGGGGTTGGTGCCAGGGTTGGATTGAGCAATGGCAAACATACCCTCACTACAAATATGCTTCGAGTAGATGCCAGAGGCCGTTTCCTTTTTCCGCGCGAGTGGGGGAGAGAGATTTTTTACGCGAGCTTACCGCGTGAGCGCTTTGAAGGAAGCGGCGACCTATGGGCTCTGAACCTGCGATATGAGCAGCGCTTGATGCAGGAAAAACTAACAACCATGTTTGCGGTTGGCACGGTTCGCATGCCCAGCGTTAGCGACTTTGTGCACAACAAATACGGCGTGCCCTCATACTACCATGTTGCTGCCAGTGTGGGCTATCATTTTCACGGATACCTTGAGGGGTTGGAGTTGATGTTTCTGGCGGTCAATAAAACAGCGCACAACCCTGGTGATGTTGAAGATATTTACCGCATCAATCGGGTAGATATGTGGAACCTGAACGCTGTAATCAATTACCACTTTTAGCCCGGAGGATATCCTTAAAACCTGCTATCGTATCTTCCACAACTCTTTCCCAGGTATAGCGGGAGCGAATAAGCTGCTGAGCGGCAGATTTTTTTTGTTCCAGCGACGAATCGTTACAAGCGGCATTCATCGCCTGAGCTAACTCATCTACACTGCCCGGCTTTATGAGCCAACCGGTTTTCGCACTTACCAACTCGGCAACAGCTCCCACATCACTGGCAATCACAGCAAGGCCGCGAGCCATGGCTTCCAGAATTACGGTGGGCATGCCTTCGGCGAGGCTGGGGCAGAGCAGCACATCGCTATTGTCGAGAATCTTTTTAAGTTGATCTTCGTCCGAAATGGCCCCGTGGTAGGTAAAATTCGGTGATGATACCTGCTCTTTTTCCGGGATGGGGCCCACAAAGTCTATTTGCGTGTTATGATTGTCGAGAGACGCTGCAGCTTCAAACAAATATTGAAGCCCTTTTCTGGCCTCGTTCCTTCCCACAAATACAAAGCGGGTTGAAAGGTTCTTCTTTTCGGGCGCAGAAATCTCATTTCCCAACCATGAAGCGTCGAGGCCAATGGATTGCACTATGATGCGGTTTTCAGCAACAAATTTCTCGAGAATCTCCGTGAGTCTGCCCCCTAGAGAGTAGGTGTAATCGGAGTGTTGAATGATAAAGCGGGCCGGTCCGCGCAAAAGCTTTTGCTCCATCTTTGTACGGGCATTAAGTGCCTGCTGAAACATCTCCAATCCATGAAGATTGGTCAGCAACGGAGTGTTCAGTTTGCCCCGCTTGTTGGCATCTGCAAAGGTCCAGCCGGTAAGGCCTTGTGCATAAATCAAATCAGGGGCATCAAGCTTAAGGAACAATTGGTAAAGTTGTTGGCTGTACTTCCACGACGAACGAATGTAGTGCCCAGGTAGTCGGATACTTTTGGGGAAATCTACCCGATAAAACTGTATTAGCTTTTTCTCGTCTTCCGTGAACCGGTTTTGAATCGTTTCAAGGGATGCATCCGGAGACGTGTAGTACAGGTCAACTTCAACACCACTGCGAGAGAGAAACTTTGCGAGGAAGTAGGAATGCTTCTGCATACCTCCCATAACATCCGGAAAAATTCCATCGGTGAGCAGGGCAATTTTCATGTCTCAACAGTAGGCGCCGAAGGTATGAAAGTTTTCGGCCTTCAGTGAGTCCGGCCTCAACCTGAGTAAGCGATTTATCCGGCGCTGTTGCGGGTTATTTTGTTCCTTTGTCCGAGCAAAAGAAATGAACGGAAACGACGCCAGATTCAAGAAGCTCTTCAGGTACTATGGTTTTTTTCATAAGTATCTGGGGTATAGGATTGTGGTTGCATTGGTTATAAGCGTGATAGCCACCGTTTTAGACGGATTTGGGTTGACCATGTTTCTGCCGTTACTACAAAGTTTTGAATCCGGATCTGTAAATCCAGATGATATGGGAAATCTCAGCTTTCTCATTTCTCTGGTGTCCTGGTTGGGTATGGACATCAATTTTCAGTCGATTCTGATATTGATGATTGCATTTTTCGGCGGCAAGGGTGTTCTCAAGTATTTCGAAATTACCTACAGGGTGCGCTTGCGTTACAGGTTTACCAAGCTCATACGCTTTCAGCAAATTGATTTACTTGCCCGTTTAAAGTATGAGTATTTTGTGAACTCTGATGCCGGCCGAATTCAAAATACGTTGAGTACTGAAATTGGAAAAGTGGTAAGTGCCTTTGGGGATTACCTGTTGACTCTGCAAAATTTGACAATTCTGGTTGTTTATTTTCTACTTGCCATGATGGCTAATGCCGAACTGGCATTGCTCGTTGGTATCGGAGGCTTGTTTACCAATTTCATATTCGTACCGTTTTACAGAAAGGCAAAAGCGCTTTCAAGAGAACATACCGCTACAAGTCATAAGTTCCAGAGCTTGCTGATTCAACATGTCTCACTTTTCAAATACCTCAAAGCTGTTGGCAAGGCAAGTGACTACGGAGAGAAGTTAAAAACGAAGGTTGATGAACTGGAAGCCACCAGCAAGAAGATAGGAAAACTTGGGGCTGTGCTTGAGTCTGGGAGAGAACCTTTGGTAGTGCTGATTATTGTTTTAGTCATTTTTCTTGAAGTAAAGTTTTTGGGAAGAGGATTAGCTTCGTTTATGCTTAGCCTTTTGTTTCTGTATCGAGGTATGGGTTATTTGATGCTTCTTCAAACACAATGGAATTCGTTCCTTGGCTCAACAGGTGCTCTCGAAAATGTGTCGGCCTTTGTAAATGAATTGGAAGAATATCAGGAAAACTATGAAAAAGGACAAATACAACCGTTGAGAGAAAGTATTGAAGTTGCAGAAGTAGATTTCGGTTATGAGTCACAAATATTACACAACATCAACTTAAAGATTGACAGACGCCAAACAATAGCAATTGTAGGGGAGAGTGGAAGTGGCAAAACCACACTTGTGAATTTGATATGTGGGCTGATTCCACCCAATAAAGGGAAAATTTTGATTGACGGAAAGAACCTTCAGGATTACGATGTGCGTTCCTATCAAAATCAAATCGGTTATATCACCCAGGAGCCAATGATGTTTAGCGATTCAATTTTCAATAACGTAACCCTTTGGGATGAAAAGAATCCAAGAAATATTGAGCGATTTTGGCGTGCATTGAAAAGAGCAGCTATCGATGATTTTGTTCGCGGCTTGAGGAATGAGGAAGAAGCTCCTTTGGGCACAAGAGGAGTATTGGTTAGCGGAGGTCAAAAGCAGCGTTTAGCAGTTGCTCGCGAGTTTTACAAGGATACTGAGATCATGATTTTTGATGAAGCTACAGCTGCGCTCGATTCACAAACTGAATGGGTCATACAACAAAGCATGGAGCAGCTCAAGGGAAAAGCCACATTCATCATCATTGCGCACCGATTGTCAACTGTTCGGTTTGCAGATAAAGTTGTGCTGTTGAAAGAAGGCCGTATAGAGCGGATAGGAAGTTTTGAAGAACTGATGCAAAACTCAGAGAGTTTTCGTAAAATGGTTGAGCTACAGGAGTTGTGATCCAGGAGTTGTGATCATTGCCTATGGTCCAGCCATTTCGGCGGCGAATATCGCTACCTTTGACCGGTCTGATGGTCAGTAAGTACGGGTAAACATCGAAATTGTTTTGAATATCAGAGAGAAAATCGGTCAGAATCTAGATCTCTATTTGATTCTGTTTTCGTGGCCGCTGATAGCTGCTGTGACTCCAGACATAGTTGCTGCATTGTGGGCAGTTATTACCTTTTTTGCCTTGTTGAAAGCAGGTGATCGTACCAAAGTAGTGATTGCCCTGATGGCTATTTTGCTTATGAGTGACTCACGGAGTAGACTACTGAGCTTTGCTGCCACAGCCAAAATTGGTGTCGTGGTTTTACTTTTTCTGCATGTTCTGAAGAACTTCGCGACTTACCGCACCAGCTATGCGAAAATATACCTCTACTTCTTGCCCTTTATGGTGTATGCACTGCTTACAAATTTGTGGGCAAATGATCCTGTAACCAGCCTTCAGAAGTCAATGTCTTATGTAATGGTAATGTTTGCTGTTCCGCTGTATTTTGTGAAGGCCTTGGAAGATAATCAACTACTGGTAGTTGACATTTTCGTCTACATGATCGTAGTCTTGTCCATTGGTTTTGTGCTGTATGTTCTCAGTCCTGATTTTGTTTTGTTGATGGACCGGTACCGGGGGCTACTCGGTAATCCTAATGGTTTGGGAATGTTTGTGGTAGTGACTGGGTTGCTGGCGTATGTGCTGTACCAGAATGGAGAGAAAACCACATCCTTGAAAATGCTTTTTGTGATGGTATTGGTCCTGTCTCTTGCGAGCATTGCCCTAACCAGAAGCCGTACGTCGCTGTTTGTGTTACTCATGTTTCTTTTATTCAGTCGGTTAAGATACTTCACGAACATTGCCTCGCTTGTTGTTTTTGTCATGATTGTAGTGGGATATGAGCTGCTCCTTGCACAAATCCCTGTGATTGCCGTATCTCTGGGGCTTGAGGAATACCTTCGCCTCGAAACCCTCGAAACAGGATCTGGAAGACAAATAGCATGGGACTATGCCCTCATTCAGATAGAGAATGTCTACTTCAGTGGCGGTGGCTTTGGTTACACAGAATTTCTTTACAAGAGAGACTACCATGAGCTCAGTATGCTGGGGCATCAAGGTAATGCACATAATTCATATTTAACTCTTTGGCTTGATACAGGCCTGATTGGTTTATCACTCTTTGCTTTGGGAATGATTCGAACAGTTTTTGTCGCTGCGCGCCGAAGCAGTTGGGCACTGCCGTATTTTTTCCCGATTATTTTTACCAGCTATTATGAGTCTTGGCTTGCTGCGTCTTTAAATCCTTTTACCTCCGTTTTTCTGATGTCACTTTGTTTTATGTTGAAGCCTGATAAGCCGGTGAATGAAGTACGAGAGGATTTGGAGCCGGAAACGCGTAATGGCGTTGAGGTTCAGAATTCAAGTGTGCCAATCATTCCAAAAGCTCCAAGAAATTTGGGTTAATCAGCCTTTTTTTAAATGACCTGATTCATCAAGATGAACCGTCTTGCTATCTTGCGACCCAATCATATGATTGTTTCAAAAAGCAGATGAGATTCGCGATTCTCTACACTGAGTTGGCCGCTTACACGGTTTCTTGCCTCAATGCGGCATCCAACAGTGGTTTCAAAATTCGGGTTTACAGATACCCCGTGCACAATGAGGCGCCTTTTGCATTGAAATTAAATCCTGAAATTGAGGTTGAAGAACGATTTCAGAAATCAGAAAATCAGATATCTAATGAATTGAATGAATGGAATCCAGACCTGGTGCTGGTAAGTGGTTGGCGAGATAAGGAGTATTTAAAAAGCGGAAGAAGACTCGGAAAGAGAGTTCCCTTTATTTTGGGATTGGATAACCCTTGGCAGGGAGGAGCCAGACAATGGATGGCGATGCTTTACAGTCGTGTTTTCCTAAAAAATTCCTTTACCCACTGTTGGGTTCCCGGTGACCGGCAAGTGAAATATGCACGAAAGCTTGGGTTTGATGAAAACCGCATTCATTCTGGTGCCTACAGCGCTGATGTGACTCTCTTTAATAGTTATTATCAGGAGAATAAACACCTTAAATATCAATCTTTTCCACGGCGATTTCTGTACGTTGGGCGCTATCTGGGTTTCAAAGGAACCCGGGAGCTTTGGGATGCTTTCAAAGAATTCCGCAGGTGTGGTAATGACTCATGGGAGCTTTGGTGCGCTGGCACCGGAGCAGAATTTGATCAACGCGATCAATCAGAGGGCATCAAGCATTTTGGTTTTTTGCAACCTGAAGAGCTCAGAAAACTCATTGCTGAAACAGGTGTATTCATTTTACCCAGCCAAAAGGAACCCTGGGGTGTAGTGGTGCAGGAATTCGCCGCAGCTGGGTTTCCGCTTATTTGCAGTGAAGCAGTTGGAGCCGCAGATACTTTCCTGAGAGAAGGAGAAAATGGATTTTTGTTTAAAACGCAATCCGTAGAAAGTCTCGTGGGGGCCATGGAAAAGATTGCTGCCATTAGCGATGATAAGCTTGTGCAAATGGGCGACAATAGCCACCAACTCGCGCAACAGATTACTCCCGAAACCTGGGTGCAGACACTATATCGCTTTCTTGACAAATAAACGTAACTTTGGCTAACGCCAAAACAGAACTCAAACGAATGACGAAAATATTGGTAACCGGTGGTGCAGGATTCATCGCAAGCGAACTGGCAGCCAAGTTGGCTCAAAACCCGAACAACGATGTTGTGGTGGTGGATAACTTTGTTACCGGAAGTGAATCGAAAATTCCAAACAGCGAACACGGGAACGTGCACTTCATCAAGTGCGATGTGAACTCCTTTCAAGATATCTCAGGGGTTTTTTACGCCTACAGGTTTGATTATGTTTTTCATTACGCAGCATTGGTGGGCGTTCAGCGCACTCTCAATCACCCTGTAGCTGTTCTTGATGACATTGATGGGATTCGCAACGTTCTCCGTCTCTCCAAAAACACAGGAGTGCAAAGGGTATATTACTCCTCTTCGAGCGAAGTCTATGGAGAGCCTGTGGAGATACCTCAAAATGAAATGACCACGCCTCTCAATTCCAGGCTGCCTTATGCCATTGTAAAAAATCTGGGAGAAGCCTTTTTACGTTCTTACCATCAGGAATACGGATTGAGCTACACGATTTTTCGCTTTTTCAATACATACGGAATCAAGCAAAGCAAAGACTTTGTGATTTCCAAGTTTATCAAAGCGGCCTTGTCTAACGAGGATATTACTATATACGGAGATGGAAGCCAACGCCGTACGTTTTGCTACATTGATGACAACATAGATGCTTGCCTCGAAGCCTTTTACAGCAACAAGTTTGTGAACGATGTGGTCAACATTGGCTCCGACAAGGAAATCTCCATTTACGATCTGGCCAATCTGGTGGTTGATATTACCGGTTCCGGCTCGCAAATTGTGCATGAACCACCGCTTAAAGAAGGCGATATGCAACGACGCATGCCCGACATTTCGAAAATGAAAGAATTGTTAGGACGCGATTTATTGCCTCTGGACGAAGGTGTTAAGCGTGTGATTGCCAATACAGAATACATCCTTGTCTGATGTGTGGCATCAGCGGTATTTTTGGACTGGAGCGTATCGACAGCCCGGGCACGGTTGTTCAGCGAATGAACAAACGGATGGGGCACCGAGGCCCTGACGCCGAAGGTGTTTTTGTGAGTGAGCAGGTAGCGCTCGGTCATCGCCGACTGTCGATCATTGACCTGAATGATAACGCGAACCAGCCCATGACCTCTTATAACGGACGTTATACGCTGGTATTCAACGGCGAGATATACAACTTCCGCGAACTCAAATCAGAACTTCAGTATCCCTTTCAAACTGAATCGGATACAGAAGTAGTTATCGCGGCGTGGTCTCAGTGGGGGCCAGCAGCCCTGCAACGCTTTAACGGAATGTTTGCCTTTGCCCTTTGGGATGAGGAACAAAAAGAGCTGTTTTTGGTGCGCGACAGGTTGGGCATCAAGCCGCTGTACTACGCAGAAAAAGATCATTCCGTGTTCTTCGCTTCAGAAGTACGCGCTCTATTGGCTTCCGGCTTGATTCAGAAAAAGTTGTGCAAAACAGCTCTGGCGGATTACATGCGTTATCAAACTGTGCATGCGCCCGATACTCTGGTCGAGGGAGTCAAAATTCTACTCCCCGGCCATTACATGAAAATCGCCGATACCGAAACATCCATCACGAAGTACTGGTCAATTTCGGAATGTGTAAGAAGTATACCTCTCAGTGATGATGAGTACAGAAATCAGACACGGACATTATTAAGCCAATCTGTATCGCGAAGACTGGTTGCCGATGTTCCATTCGGTGCGTTTCTCTCCGGAGGAATAGACTCAAGTCTGATTGTGGCTTTGATGTCGCAACACTTAAAAGATCCGGTCAAAACCTTTACCATCTCCTTTGATGAGTCAGAATTCAGTGAAGCGAGATACGCGAGAATGGTGGCAGAGAAATTTGGTGCAAAGCACACTGAAATTATCCTCCAGCCCTCGGAGTTTCTTAAAGAGCTACCGGCAGCTCTGGC
>SKUL01000264.1 GCA_007129985.1 Flavobacteriales bacterium | reverse complement strand
TCAAACTTGGTACTGTCGATAATCAGGGCAAGCGCGCTTCCCACCACCTCCCCGTCAACCACAACACAAATCTGCCCCGCAGGGAATTTGTTGAGTAGCTTTTCGATGTGCTTTTCGCTCCAGTGAGAGCCCGCCCAGTTGGGATAGGCTTCAATCATGGAGGATTTGAGTTGCAGGTAATCCTCCATCCGGAGGTTTCTGACTTCTATTTTGTCAATATCCATAGGTTAAGTAAAGTGTGCCTTACAAAGTTAAACGCATCTAATCTTCTCAATGGTTTTCTACGGTTAAGTGCTGTTAAAAGTACTGCCCAAGCCCCATTACAAACCCACCGCTACCGTCTTGCAGACTCAGACCCACATCGAGGCGCATAATAAAATCAAACACGTTCTTGAAGAAAATTCTGCCCCCCAAACCGGCATATGCGTGACTGTGCTGTGCGGTGAACATGCTGTTGAAATCTCCGGCGGGCGGACGAATGGCAGAGTAGTCAAAAAACGCTACCGACTGCAGGGCCACCCACCGGCGGTCGTAAATGGTTTGGCGAAGTTCCACGTTCCAGGTGAGCTCTGCGGTGCCGCGATAGGGCTTGTTGCCGATGCCGCGCACGTTGAGAAAGCTGTCCTGAATAAACTGCGCAAACACCGACGCATCGTTTTCGGCAATTCCGGCCCTGAGTCTTGTACCCACATTGCCCGATTTCCACGGACGGAAAAACAGCTTGGTTTCGTTCTGGAAAAAGGGATACAGCCGCTGTGAAGCCGGGTCGGGAACAAATGCCGTTTTGAGCAGCACCTCGTTGGACCATCCAGTAACGTATTGTTCAAAAATATTGAGGTGGTAGCGCGTGTGGTGACGGGCCACGAGCAGGTACTGCGTTTGCACCTCGCTGAAGGCATCGGGTGCCAACAACTCCTCGTCGTAGCGGAGCATGTAAGCCAGACGATGATACTCCACGCCAAAATAAAGCAGGTTGCTGGGCTTGAGCGCAAAGGAGGCTAACATGTTTACAAACACGCGATCCTGATTAAAGTCCAGCACCTCATCGCTGAGGTTTCCAAGCGGCTCTATGGTGCGGCCAATCTCCCAGTTGCTCTCCATGCCAAAGCCTTTCCCAAACCAATAGGGCGCCTGAAAAAAACCGCGCACAGCAAAACGGTCGTAGTACTTGGCGAGCAACATGGCACGGATGCCCCTTCCGAGCAGATGATTGTCGCGCCAGCCGAGTTCCATCCAGAAGTTTTCGTCAATAATGCCGCCATTTCCGGCCGGGTACGAGGTCCATTTTTCGCGAAGCACAAATCGCGCGGCCGTACCTCCGAGGGTATCGAACAGCTCGTAGTACACATCGGCGTAGAGGTTGGTGTTCCACAGGTTTTTCACATCCTGCGCCAGTTGAAGCGTGTCAACCGGCTCGCCCACCTTGCTCATCACAAAATTGGGGAAGTACGACGGATGGGTTTTGTTGCAGCCCTGATATTCGACGTGCACAAGGTTTGGCTGAGCCTGCACAAGCGAGGCAAACATCCATAAAACCGGCAGCAGAGCGCGCATCATGAGCCAAAGGTGATGAATTTCAGGCAGACTGTCAGAGGCCTATGGAAGTACCGATTCGCATAACGGGAACAATGCGCTCTCCCGATTGATACTGCGCGGCAAAATCTACCCGCAACACTTTCAGGATGTTTTCAATACCAATGTAAAGCTCTGTGTAATCGCCCATAGGTTCGCTGTAGAGGAAGTTGGTTCCCACAAGGGTTTGCCATTGGAGACGACGAATCAATGGCAACTTATTCATGATAAAGCCCTTGAAGTGATGTTGCACGTGAAACTTCACGAAAGCCTGGTTGGTACTGAGGGCATAATAATCGAGCGTATGGAAGTTATTGAGGCGCGGCCGACTGAAATCAACGGCAAAAAACGGCGAGGGTGGCGGCATGTTGATGAAGCCCGTTTGGTTTCCGTTAAAGTGCTGATAGTCGTAAAACTGCATGGCGCTGTTGTTGATAAAAGCTCCTCCGTCCAAATCGAACTTGGTGGCACCCACCATCCCCAAATTCAGGTCGTAGCTGATGCCAGCACCCACAAAATCAAAGTTCACGTCGCTGTCAAAGGCGGCCACACCTTTCCGATAGTTCAGAAAAATGGTGGGCCACTTCGAACCCAACATCCTTTTACGGTGCGGAAAGGTTTCATACTTCTGCTTCACCCTTAAACGGACATTCACTTCGGCAATCAGGGCGCGGCTCTGCTCAATGGGAAAGCCCGGTGGATTGTTGGGAAAAAGTTGTCGGTCCTCTTTGCGCGACCACGTGTAATCCGTGTTGTTGAACAACGGATTTCGCTGGCCATACTCCATTGCCCCCTGCACAAATACGCCATTCACCACCTCCTGCTGATAGCTCAAGCGCCCGTATGTTCTTTCGTACAAGCGCATAAAGTTGCGTTTATCGAACAGTGCGTAAGATGTATTCAGAATGGGAGAAATCGGCTCCATCTGGTTGAACTGCGACACGTAATGTCCCCCTTGCACTTCGAGGCGGCGATAGTTTTTGTAGTTGAACAAATGACTGTAAGCCAACTGACTGTAAAACTGTTCAGACGCGGTTCCGTAGCGCAAATTGGCTTTTATCTGGTAATTGCTCTGGCGCAGAATTTTGCGGAAGTACGGCTCGGCGTCAATCACCAAACCTTCCACATTGTTAAACTGAACAAACGAAATGGCAGGGTTGATGCCCACGCGAATGCTATCGTATCGGCGATACATTTCATAGCCTGTAAGCAGAAACTTGGTGACGGTAGGCTTGTTGGTGACGCGGTCGAGAGAATCGAGGAACTCCCGGCTACTCCGAACCCTTTCCAAACTATCTCCCTTGTAGTAGTTGAGTGATTCTTCTTCGGTTAGTACTGTGGGCCGGATGGAGCGCCAGTAAGCTGTGTCACGCTCATTGGCACCGGAACCCACCCTGAAGGTTTCATTACTGAAAAAGCGTCGCTCAAAGGTTCTTCCGATGTCATAGCCCGAAAATTCGGCCACCTGCGAAAGCGATGCTTTGAAACCAAAAATGCTGAAATCAAAGCGCATACTGATACTGAGCGGCATCCAGATGGCCTCTTCGGGTACTACGGGAATAAAGGTCTGGGCGATGCGCACGGAGTCCACAAATTCAATTCCCGCATCTCTGTTCAAAGAGAGGTCGAGGCTATGGATATTGAAGAGTGAGTCGGTGATGTATATTCTACCGGTAAACGCGGGGTCTATCTGCCGGCGCGGTGTAACCTCAATTTTGTACACCGTGTAGTCGTTGTCAATAAAGCTTCCGAGCAATTTGTAGCGGTAATGCAGCATGGCCCCGTTACCGATGGGCGAGATAAAACCCCGATCAGAGATACCGCCAACCTTTACGGTGTTCTCGTAAAAGTTGATGAGCACGTCAGCAGCGCGGTTCCAGCTAAACGCCTGACTGAAGCCACTCACCTTGCTGGCAATCATTTCTTCCTTGTACTGGTTGGGCGCCTGAAAGTGGTATTTGGCCACTGCTTCCGACAAGAAAATAAGACCGAGGTCGGTGCTGTCGGGCATAGCGTCTTTTGGAATCAGCAACGGGCGTTTTTCAGGAATTTCATCCAGCCTTGCGTTTCCTTTCATGTACACTTCGGCGGAGTAGGCCTCAACCTGATTCAGGTATTCGCGGCGTTTGTCCTGTGCCTGTTTGATGATGGCATAGGCCGGGTCGCGTCCTTTGGCGCTGATTACCACCTGCGGAAGTTCAATATTCTCGGGCCGAAGGGTAACAACCACCTCTGCGCGGGCCATGCCGTCGGGTGATACCTTCACCACCTGTTTTTGGTAACCCACAAACTGAAAGGCGATTTCAACTTCTGCCAATTCGTCGAGGTTCAGCACAAAGCGGCCGTCAGTGTTGGTGGTGGTGCCTCGCGTGGTTCCCTGCACATACACGTTTACGAACGGAAGTGGCTCGCCCTTGGCATCCAGCACCCTACCGGTGATACGGAACTTTTCCTGCGATTGCTCTGCCCGCAAGCTTTCGGGCGCAACGAAGAGGACACAAGCGGCGAGGATAAAAAGTACTTGCTTCATGCGGAGGCCGAAATTAGCCCAAATGATTGAATCATCGCTTGCATATTACATCAGTGGCAATCGCATGGCATTACACCTTTCAGCGACAGCACGCCCACCAAGGCACTCGTGGAATCATCGCACGCAAAGGTGATGCGCAAGGGTGGCTCATGCTGCGAAAAATCAACGGTGTAGAGAAGCGGGTCGCGGCGGGTTTCACTCTTTCCGAAGCGCACATTGCCCCGAACCATCAACTCGCGCACAGCCAGCGAATCCAATTGAAAACACTGTAAGCGGCACTGCATGGAATCGGGCAGCACGAGGTGGGTTTCGCGCAGACGTTTCATAACGCGCTCGTTGGGCATCCAGGCGGTGAGTACTTCGGAGCGGTCGCCAAAAAACCAGAAAACGAGAATGCTTCCCAGTAAAAGCCCGAAAAGGAACCTTTTAAGTCTCTGAAAAAATGTCATAATTAGGATCCGCTGAAAATCGTCGAAGATATGGAATCTTAAAACTTCAAACCTCTGTGAGAAGTCAAACTGCAAGGCAAACGCATTTAATCCTGATTATGTTTGATAAGCATGAAATGAGATGTATCCCTTGCGTCCATCGCGCCTTCTTTGCGTATCCGACGCATGTCGGAATTGCGGTTAAAAGGCTTAACCGCAAGGGGCGCAATAGAGACGCAAAGAGCGCTATGACATTGAATGTCTAATGAAAATCTAACCCCACTAAACTTAACAACGACTCCACACCTCTTGAACGAGAGGCTGGAAAGAAGAATCTCACAACATAGACAACACACTTCAACACGTTGACTGCTGCCATCTGGAGATTCTAAATGCGCTTGCCCTGAATCAAACTGCACGTGTCTTGAATGACATTGTCTATAAAGCGCGTAGCTGATTTTCAGCAGGCCCTAACTACATCGCTGCAAACAAAAGGTGAATGTCTTTGTACGGAAGACCGAACGCCAAACCGAGGATTTCGTTCGTGAGGGTTCCGTTGTACATGTACACACCATGCCTGAAGCCTTCGTCTTTGCGAATGAGATTGGAGCAGCCGCCTTCGTCGGCAATTTGCAGCAGGATTGGGGCAAAAATATTACTGAGCGCTTTGGATGCGGTTCGCGAAACGCGCGAGGCGATGTTCGGAACGCAGTAGTGAATTACGCCATGCTCGCGGTACACCGGATTGGTGTGGGTGGTAACGCGCGATGTTTCGCTGCAACCGCCCTGGTCAATGCTGATGTCAATAATCACGGCTCCGTTTTTCATTTTTCGCACCATGTCTTCGGTGAGCACGCAGGGGGTTCGGCCACCGCGACCGCGAAGGGCACACACCACTACATCGGCGCGCATAATGGCGTCTTCCAGCACCTTGGGTTGAATCACAGAGGTGAAAAGTCTCCGGCCGAGGTCGTTTTGCAAGCGGCGAAGTTTGTACACCGTATTGTCAAACACCATTACGTTGGCTCCGAGGCCCAGCGCACCGCGGGCGGCAAACTCACCGGCCGTTCCGGCACCGAGAATTACCACTTCTGAGGGGGCTACACCTGAGATTCCGCCGAGCATCAGACCCGGACCGTCGTTCATGTTTGAGAGGTACTCGGCTGCGATGAGCATGGAGGTGTTTCCTGCAATTTCACTCATGGCGCGCACAATGGGAAATACACCGGTTTCGTCGCGAATAAAATCCCATGCAATGGCCGACACCTTTTTATCCATCAGCTTTTTGAGGGTGTCTTTGGGCTGCACCGAAAGCTGCAAGGCCGAAATCAGGATTTGCTTTTGCCGCATGAGGCCGATTTCTTCGTCGGTGGGTGGAGCCACTTTCAGGATGATATCGGCCTGATACACCGTTTGGCGGTCGTAGGCAATTTCGGCACCGGCTTCGCTGTAGTCGCGGTCGTCAAACCGGGCTTCTTTACCGGCGTTGGTCTCAACCACCACGCGATTTCCGTTGCTCACCAGCAGTTGCACGGCCTCCGGCACGAGGGCCACGCGGTGTTCCTGAAAGGCGGTTTCGCGTGGAATGCCGATAAACAAATTGGCGCGTTTGCGCGGAATTTCAAGCATTTCCTCTTTGGGGGTAAGGATGGCTTCGCGTGCCAGCGCCTTCATGGTTTCCTGTGATCCGTGCATGTTGGTTTGTTCAGTTCATTGCGAACGTGAAGGTAATAAAAAAGCGCGGTGAAACGAGGGAGGAAATTAGACAATGAGCCGATAAGCCAGTTAGACGATTAGACAATTGGTCGCTTGTGTTCGCTACGCTGTCAGGTTCGTTGGACGCTGACAGCTTGATTGAACATCAAAACCGACCCGGGGGCACTAGCCAGGTTTAAGCAGAGCTTACGGGAATAAAAACCCACGAAGCAGAGCTTCGCGGGTACCGCGGTAAATCGTGTCATGTGGCAATGATGTTTCGGGAAATACAATGATACAAGCATTTTTGAATCTTTCACCCCCTCTCTACCAACTCGTATCCAATAGAAAATCAACAATGTTCATCCATTTTATACCGCTGCTTTCAGTTTCAAAGCCCTTGTCTAGTGATAAGACATATTTCGGAAAGCTATCCGGCACCATTTCCAGGGAACGGTATTCACGCTCAATCACTTTTTGATCGGTAAGTTGTGTACAAACTTGAAAATAGCGTTTTTCATTCCCTTTTGTGGCAATAAAATCAATCTCCAAATCATCTATTTTTCCGATCGTTACATCATAATGCCTGGCCTTTAATTCCAGATAAACGATGTTTTCCAATTGCGATGAGATGGATTGTGGTGTATATCCCAAGGTCGCAAATCGCAAGCCTATATCAGACATGTAATACTTTTCGTGGGTTTCCAAAAGCCGTTTGCCCTTTACATCATAGCGATCTACCTTTTCAAAAAGCATCGCATCGCAACTGAAGCGAATATAATTAAGAACCGTATCCACAGACACTTTTCGCTTTTGCGATTTCATGTAATCACTAATTCGCTTAGCAGATGTAATTTTTCCACTGTTATCAATCAAATACTTGCTGATATTATCGAGCATAGCAGCATCACGAATTGTGTTTCTCACAATGACATCCTTCAGCAAAACGCTATTGTAAATAGATTGTAAGTACTGACGAATAATGCTGTCTTCCAACTCCATGTGGTGCAAGCCCGGAAAACCTCCATATTTTACGAAAAGGTTAAACTCATCCTGAATAGAGACTTGCTGTTCTTTCTCTTTTCTGAACAGCAAAAACTCGGAAAACACCAGTGGGTACATTTTAAATTCAACATACCTACCTGATAGAAGTGTCGCCAACTCAGAGGAGAGTAATTTCGCATTCGAACCAGTAATGTAAATGTCGCTGTTCTGTTCTGCCAACAAGGAATTGATGGCTTTTTCCCATTCGTTTACCTCTTGCACCTCATCCACAAAAACATAAACTTTCTCTGTAGATCTTGCTTGTTTTTCTTTGATGTAAGCGTAAAAATACTGGTAGTTTTTTAGCCCATCAAATTCCATTAACTCCATGTTAATCAAAATGATTTGCTCAGGCTTCACATTTCTTTTTTCCAGTACCCGGACAATTTGTTGAAGCATGGTGCTTTTACCACAGCGCCTTATGCCCGTAATAACCTTAATTACGGGTTTATCCATAAACGGAACTATGCGATCAATATGAGATTTTCTTTCTATCATAATCGAATATTTGTGCGAATATACACATTTCTTCGATTATAATCTAAACTATGAGCCCATAAAACCTTTTCCATTCCCGATACACTACACTATCGGAGGGACGAGCCCATAAGGGATTTAACCTGTTGAGCGAAGATGAGGGATTGTTATTGAGCGTAAAGGCCGTTACAAACGGCGCGCTCAGGCTTCCTCGTTAAAAACGAGTCTTCGCACCCGCCAATTCATAATGTTTTTCGATTCTAAACGAAAAATATCATGATTATTTTCGTTTTGGAGCACTGCAATCAGTGACGGCAACTCAGCGCACTGGCATGCACAACTTCATCACGCCGGGCTTAAAGCTAACACCGTCCAGATGTCCCATCATCTTCTCATCCACAGTGAGCAAATGCATGTGCACATAGCTGTCGTGATGGGTAAAAACCCCTTGGTGCTCTGTGGAGAAAAAGCCCAACACATGCACATCCTCGTTTTGCACCTTGTACTTCACCTGGCCCCTGTGGGCCTCCTCGGGTGAGCTGACCGTGCTTCCGGGTGGCAGGTTCTGCACGTGAAAAAGGGCATCAGCCACCTCGCCCCGCATTTTAAAAACAAAGGGCCTCTTCGCCCCGGCAGAGATGTGATAGAGATAGTGCTCAAGCTGCTTGTCAGAAACAATACTGTCGGGCAAATTCACCTCCTCCCACTCCAGCACCCGCCCGTACACGAAAAACGGCGCTTTTATATCGCCCGTTTTTTCCATAGACATGGTTGAATCGCTTGTCACGCGCGACACATAACCCACGCCGTCAAAAAGCATCAATTCGCCCTGCAGGTATTCTACCGGACCTACGCCGTACCAACCTGCTTCTCTAGTCAAGGTGTCAAGGTGAATAACGCCACCGAGTTCACCTTTGCGCATTACATTGCGCATGGCTCCGGCTATGCGGATATCATCGTATACAGACTCGTTAGGGGCTGTGCTCTGCGGTTCGTTGAATTGGCATGAGAGCAATCCCATGGCAATAAGAGATACCCACAAGAAAATAGGCTTACACATTGGTGTGATGATGGTTTGTGCCGAAGATTTGTTCATGTGGTATTTACACCGTCTCCACCGCCTCAACACGCACAATTTCGGGGGCGAGGTTGCGGATGTTTTCCTCCACACCGGCGCGCAGGGTCATATTGCTCATGGTGCAGGTTTCGCAGGCGCCGTGCAGCTTAACACGCACGACCATTTCGGGGGTAATCTCAACCAGCGAGATATTCCCTCCGTCTTTCTCCAAAAACGGACGAATCTGCTCAAGGGCGCGAAGCACTTTTTCTTCGGTCAGGCTCATTGCGGTGTGAATTTATCCTGAACCATCAGCGTTGGCTCAAGGTGTTTGTTGCGGTGTTCAAGCTGTACCATAAACTGGTCAATGCAGTTGTTAAACGCGGTGGCCACGGGCGTATTCTCCTGCAGCACAGCCGGGCGACCAACATCACCGGCCTCGCGGATGCTCTGCACCAACGGAATTTCACCCAAAAACGGAAGCCCCATGTCCTCGGCAAGTCCACGGGCACCTCCCTGACCAAAAATGTAATACTTGCGGTCGGGCATATCCGGCGGAACAAAATAGGCCATGTTCTCTACAATTCCGAGCACAGGCACTTTGATGGTATCGAGTTGAAACATGTCTACTCCTTTGCGCGCGTCGGCAAGGGCCACCTCCTGTGGTGTGCTCACAATCACAGCTCCCGAAAGCGGCAAACCCGATACAAGCGTAAGGTGCACATCACCGGTACCGGGCGGCAGGTCGAGAATCATAAAATCCAAATCGCCCCACCACACGTCGTTAATCATCTGGTTAAGCGCCTTGGTTGCCATGGGTCCGCGCCACACAATGGCCTGATTGATTTCCGCAAAAAAGCCGATAGACAACACCTTCACCCCGTAGGTTTCGATGGGTGCGATGTAGGTTTTTCCGTCGCGCTCAAGGGTGCGCGGACGTTCATGCTGCACGTCGAGCATGAGCGGCATGGACGGCCCGTAAATGTCGGCGTCAATCAAACCTACCTTGTACCCGCGCGCTGCAAGACCCACAGCCAGGTTGGAAGTAATGGTAGATTTTCCAACGCCTCCTTTGCCCGAAGCCACGGCAATGATGTTCTTCACACCCGGAAGCACCTTGCGCTGGGCAGGGTCGCGGTTTACGGGCAGTGCCTCGGTTTTGATGTGGGCCGTAACCTCTTTGCCAAAAGCGCGCTGCACGGCAAAAGCACAGGCTTCCTCCATGCGCT
>SKUL01000180.1 GCA_007129985.1 Flavobacteriales bacterium | reverse complement strand
GTGATTGTGGCCCATGCCATGGGTGTGCCGGTGTATTTTTACTCTTACCTCGTGCGGAAATTTTGCAACGAGGGTTTTGTGGTTGTGCTGCCCAAAACGGAAATGAGTCTCAGCGCCGATTTCAGGGCCTTTGCCAAAGACATCGCTTTTCTGCCTGATGCGCTGCTGGCCGCCAGCCAAAACAGTGAATCGCCCATTTACGGTGGAATTGAGGATTCTTTCGGATTGATTGGACACAGCATGGGTGGTAGCTGTTCTATACTCGCGGCCGCGTGGAGCAAGCGCTTTAAGGCTTTGGTAGCCCTCGCCCCGCCCGAGTGGGAACCTTCGCCGGCGGCAGCAGCGGCTCAATTGGATATCCCCACCCTGATTATCACCGGCGGCAGCGATGGGGTAACTACGCTGCAGGAGCACGTATTGCCCATTTATCAGTCTGTTGGAAGCGACTGCAAAAAACTGATGGTCATTCACGGAGGCACGCATTGCGGGTTTTCGAGCCATTTTTGGCTGTGCGAAATGGGCGAAACCATCCTCGCTTCGGTCAAAGAGCCCATCCCCAGAAAGGAACAGCACGACGTAGTGAAAAAATACGCCATGTACTGGATGCGCGCTCACCTGCTCTCCGATTGCGAAGCTATGCCCGCCATGCACAACAAAGCCCTGGCCGACGACAGAATTGTGTACACCAACGAATGCCAATCGCAAACGTCTCCCTGCCTGATTGAAGACGGCAACCACCTTATGGTTGAGTCATTTCCAAGTTTAAAAGCCGTGCGGTGGACCATCAACAACGAGCCTGTTTACAGAGAAATGCTACCAAAAATCAGTACGGATTACGGCAGCGGGGTGTATCAGGCAATTCTCACCCTATCAAACGGCTGCGAACTCACCACCGAAGAATGGTGGTTGCATCGAAACGGCACCACCGCAAAAATGGGCGAGCCGCGCTTCAGACTTTTCCAGGGTACCGATGAGCACTGGCACGCAGAGCTTTTTGGCGCTGCCTTTCCTTCGGAGTTGATTTTCTTCGATACTTCCGGCAAACAGTTACTCCGACAGGAATTGAAGGGCCACCTTACAGAAGTGTCTCTTCCGCAGGGTTACTCCGGACTGATGCACTACGCGGTTTCGCACCGTTTCAAAACACTGGTACGCGGTAAACTGCTCATTTCCCCGCCGGAGGTTGTTCAGCAGCCTTAGAAAAGTTAAACCGCTGCCGGATTAGCGTAGGTTTTCACATCACTGGCAGACACTTCCTTGCCGCCCAATATCAGCAAACGCTCAATGATGTTGCGCAATTCGCGAATGTTTCCGGTCCAATTTACTTCCTGAAGCGCTTTGATGGCTTCGGGTGTAAAAGTCTTCTTCAGCAAGCCTTGCTCTTCAACCAACTGGTCCACAAAATATTCGGTAAGCACCGGAATATCGTCCTTGCGCTCGTTGAGTGACGGAACGTGGATGAGAATCACGCTCAATCGGTGAAAGAGGTCTTCGCGAAACTTACCCTCGTTGATTTCTTTTCGGAGGTCTTTGTTGGTGGCCGCCAGTACGCGCACATTTACGGTGATGTCCTTGTCACCCCCTACCCGATTGATTCGGTTTTCCTGCAGTGCGCGCAACACTTTGGCCTGGGCCGACAAGCTCATGTCGCCAATCTCGTCCAGAAACAAGGTGCCGCCATCGGCCTGTTCAAATTTTCCTTTACGCTGCTTGATGGCAGAGGTAAAAGCGCCTTTTTCGTGTCCAAAAAGCTCACTTTCTATCAGTTCAGACGGAATGGCCGCACAGTTCACTTCTACAAAAGGTGCTTCGGCGCGGGCACTTTGCTGGTGAATCTGGCGGGCTACCAGTTCCTTTCCTGAGCCGTTTCCTCCGGTAATGAGCACGCGGGCATCGGAGGGGGCTACCTTGGCAATCATTTCGCGAATTTCAGCAATGGCCTTCGACTCACCGATGATGTCAAACCCCTTGCTCTTGCTGATTTTTTTTTTCAGCACCTTGGTTTCCTCTACCAAGGTAGTGCGGTCAAACGCATTCCGAACCGACACCAATATGCGGTTGAGGTCGAAAGGCTTTTCAATAAAATCGTAGGCTCCTTTTTTCAGGGCTTCCACGGCCGTTTCAATATTCCCGTGGCCCGAAATCATGATTACCGGAATATCGTCCTCGCGCTCAAGAATTTTCTCCAAAACCTCAAGCCCATCCATTTTAGGCATCTTGATGTCGCACAAAACGAGGTCGTATTTTTTCTTGTTGAGTTGCTCCAGACCGGCTTTGCCATCTTCGGCGTCATCTACGTTGAATTTTTCATACTCAAGCATTTCGCGCAGCGCACTGCGAATGCTTCTTTCGTCGTCAATGATAAGTACTTCGGGCATAACAGGTTTTTACAGGTTTCCTTCGAGTAAATCAAACAGTATTCCTTCTTTCAGCGAGTAGGCAGATTGGCGCATGCGCGACACATCACAGCGCTCCAGCACGAGGTCTATCATCACCACCGCCATCACAATCAGGTCCACCCGAATTCGATGAAGACCTCTCATTTCCAGTCGTTTTTCCTTACTGGATTGGAGAATCATGTCCT
>SKUL01000212.1 GCA_007129985.1 Flavobacteriales bacterium | reverse complement strand
GGAAAATTGCCTCCATTGGGAGCCACAAAAATCTTTTCAGGCGGAAAAAGACCTTCAAACAGATAGCGAAGATTGTTTCCGAGGACGAGCACGCCTTCGGTTTTCTTCAGCGAATTTCTCACCCACCATCGGGTAAACGGCGATGCGTTGTTGTACCAGTTTCTGAATTGGCTTCCGCGAAGTTGCACCAAAACCTTCACCCCGGCACCGGACAGAATTCGCACATACAAACTGTCTTTGAAAAAGCCCATGGTGGTCTGGCTGATGGGCACGAGGGCAAGGTCGGGCTTCAGACTGCGGGCGAGTTGCTGAAGTCGTCGGTAACCGGCCAAACTTCGCCAGAGTTTTCCCCAGGCAAAGCGACCCAGGCTTTTTACCGAGGTGTTGAGCCGGGTGTCAAAGTGGTGCAAATCGAAATACTCATTGAGGCGAGAACGCAGCAACAACTGTGTTGCAACAGCGGGCCCCATGTACGGAGGAGGTAATTTACCCAACAAGAGCACCCGCGGTTTTGGCATAGGTCATTTTTCGGTGAAGCGGCAAAGCCACGTAAGCAAATACGGCCATGAGGATGTACACGAACGGAGCGTACATGGTTGGCGTGGTGCTGATAGCATAAAGCACCGTGGCCATCATGATTCCGGTAACGAGAAATCGGTGATGCTCCGGAAGGTACCGTGCCCTGCGCCACACGTTAAAGAGCAGCAGCACATAAACCAGCAGCCCCAGATAGCCCGTGAAAAACAGGAGGCGAATAAAGTCATTGTGCGCGCCAATTCCCACAAGGTGAAAGGCATATTCGAATGTGAGCGGGTATCCGAGCATCTGAACAAGCACATTTTGCTCGCTGAGAAGGTCAAACATGAACATCCACCTCCCTACCCGACCGTGCATCAGTTTAGAAGTATCCTGCTCGCCGGCATACACTTTCATGTCGGTTTCGAGCAGAGGCGTGATGCTGCTTTCCAGTACCTGCTGACCAAAATAAATCACAAACAGCCCAACCACCACCATCGCCCCCACGCCTACCGCCTTGTTTACCTTCATGTTGTAGAGTACGAAAAGCCCCACCGTCATGGCAAACACGGTGTAGCTTGCTACGTGGTGCATATTTACCAAAGCCACCACTGATATCACTGCAACCGCAGCACAAATACTAATAGAGCGGCGGATAGGCCTGCCAGCCAGCTTGTCGCGGAAGTAGAAATAGCCCGCGGCCAGCGAAGCCAGCGCAATGTAAATGCCGTAGCTCACCACATCGCCAAAGTTGCCCTGAATCCGCGCCAGACCTCGACTTTCCTCGGTTCGGATGGGGCCGGAAGTAAGCTCGTAGACCAGCACACCTGCTACAATAATTCCGGCGTAAAGCACCGTTTGCAGAATGCCATCCAAATCACCCTGGCTGCGAACAAATCGCCGGAGGAAGTAGAAAAGGTAGGCAGGCAAGCTGAGTTTGAGCACCGATTCCATGGCCTGCATGGAGAAGGGATCGAACATAAACAGGAGAAAACAGCCGAGCAGCAAAGCCGCAGACCAATATCCAAAAAGCTTGTCAATAATGGAGCGCTGCCGCACTTTGTAGCGAAAAATAGTGAGCAAACACAAAACTGGCGTAAGCACACCTACGATGTACAGCGGCGACAGCAGTGGCGATATCTCTTTGAGGTAGTAGAAGTTGTCAATGATGGGACGCAAGAGCACCAGCAACACAAACCACTTGAGCAACCAAGGTTTATCCTTGAACCATTTTTTCCAGTACCTCCAGCGCATTGGCGCTAAAATTACGGGCTTTGCATGGATTGAACCACCCGCTCGGCGATGCTTTGGTAGCTAAAGTTTTCAACCGCTTTTTGGGCGCGAAGGCTTCGTTTATCATCACCCACTTCATTGGCGGCGGCGCGTAGAACATCCAAATGGTTTTCGGACACCAGGCTGCACAACCCGCCTGTCCGGCCAATATGTTTCAGGCTTTTGTCGTTCGGCAGAACGAGAAAGAGTCCCGTTCCCATTCCTTCGAACACGGAAATGGCGGTAATAGGCCAAAAGCCCACATCGGCAGCGTTGTAGTATGTAAGTAGTTCAGAATGCAATGCGAAAGGAAGGAGAAAACAGCGCGAGGTAAATTTTCCGGAATCCACACGTTTGCGAAGAGCCTGCGAATGAACATCCTCACCCACGCCCACCAGCATCAAATGAACACGGAGATTCTCATCCATGAGGCTTTCCATGGCATCGAGCCACGCGTCGTATGACTTGTTTTCCGCCATGCGACCCACGGAAATGTACAGCACATCGTCCTCCTTCAGTCCCAATTCTGCACGTTTTTGTTCTCGTAAGGAAGGTTGAAAAGAAAAAACGCGGTGATTGAATCCCAGGCTGATTTCCACAGATTTGTTCTCCAGGTGTTGACGCGAAGGAGCCCCCAGCCAATCTTCCAGCAGGTCTTTCGTTTCGGGGGTGTAGTGCAACAAGCGATGGGCGTTCTGGACGGCTCTGAGGTAAATCGGTTTTTTTACGATGTCTCTCCACCACTTGCGCCAACCCGAAAGATGGGCGTAAGAGTGACTGTTGTCGCCCAGAAGTACAGCCGTTTTCC
>SKUL01000110.1 GCA_007129985.1 Flavobacteriales bacterium | reverse complement strand
CAGTATTTTACCATCGGTTATTGGCGAAGTCTGGCGTTTGCTGAGAAAGCAAGTGTCGATGCCTTTGAGGCCTTTATCGGGCCCGAGCCCACCAAGCCCAAGACTGATATTCCTCCGCCGGATTTCAGCGCCAAGGCCAAAAAGAAGCAGAAGCGAGGAAAGCAACACGACGCGTGGTCAGACTTTCGGCAGCAGGTGATGCAACAGGCCCGAAGTCAAGGTGAGGTGATTCCCACCACATCGCCGGGCGTGGGACTTTTTACCCTCCGTTACTACCTCGATAATCTATGTGTGGCGCCGATACTGTCTGACGGAAGCTGCGATTGCACCATCCCCAAACCGCCGCTCACACTCAACGTGGGCGATGTGGTGCGCATTGACAATCTCCTTTTCAACACCGGTGAATCCACCTTGCAACCGGGCTCTGATTACGCGCTGGAATTACTGGCGCTCATTCTTGAGGAACAACCCCGCATGCGCATTGCCATTGAAGGGCATACCGATAACGTGGGCAACGACGCCGCCAACCTGAAACTGTCGGAAGACCGCGCCCAAACCGTACGCCGGCATTTGATTGAAATGGGTGTCGACGAAGAGCGAATGAGTGCGCGGGGTTTCGGCAGCACCCAGCCCGTGGCCGATAACCGCACCGAAGAGGGCAGAAGCCTCAACCGTCGGGTGGCTTTTGTGATAGAAGAAAACTAGTTGAAGTTATTTACTGCCCACACCAATCCTCCGACTCTCCCTGGCCCGTTGCAGAATAGGGTAGAGATCCTCCGCAATGCCGTCGGAGGGTGATTTGGCGGGCGACCGGTAAAAATTCCCGTTGGGGTCTATCAGGAAGTAGGCTGGAAGCGCATGCAAACCGAACCTATCGCGACTTTCAAAGCCGGTGTCGTCAAACAATACGGGCCATTTGAGCTGCGGATACTTGGTGAGATGCCGTTGAAAAGCCTCGCGCGGCGAATCCACAGCCACACTCACCACCTGCACCACTTCGCCGTATTCTGCAATCAATGTCGGCAGCAAGCTTTGGTCTTTGGGGCAGTCCGAGCACCACGTAGAGAAGAACTCCAGATACACGTATTTCCCCTTGAAATCCTCCAGCGATACCTGCTCGTTGTGTTGGTCGTAAAACTTCAACTCCGGTGCCGGAAAGCCCTTCGAAGCTCGCGTAAGGGCCGTGATTACATTTCGGGAGGCATGTTGAAGGTAGTCGGTAGAGGCGTTTTCACTAAGGTGTTCCAGTGCGCGCAGCACATTGCGCCCGTCCGATTGCAGGTAGTAGGCCTCAATCAGCGCGTGAATGGCAACCATTTCGCGAAGTACACCGCGCTCCAGAAATTCGTCTTTTCGAAGGAGTTCCAACAATGCCGGTCCGGGTTCTTTGGATGCCAGTGCTTTGGGAATCAAGTCAGGGCCATAATCTGCTCCGAAGCGCGCAAAGTAGCGCTGAAAAAAGCTACCTATAAAGGCGAAGAACATGGGGTGTGGCTCCAGGGAAGAGGATTGCAGGTAATTGTCGAACAAATCGCGGCGCGTGTACACCTGCGTTTGAAACGCCGTGGAAGCCATCATGTAATGCAATTCCGCTGCGGTGTATGCGTCGGTGTTTTTGAATCGCCGCTGCATCGCTGTTTCGAACGACTCGAACTTCGGTTTAAATGCCCGCGAGCCCACCAGGGCAACGTTGGCCACCAGAAAGGAATCCGCTGCTACGTGCAGTTTGCTGATCAGGGCATTGGGGTCGTGGTCCGGCAGGTTGAGGAACACGAGGTCAACCGTTGTATTGCCGCCAAAAGAGCGCACCTGTTCTTTGTACAAAGGCGGAAAAAACACTTCGTAACGCCGGTTGGGCTGCACAATCATGGTTCCGCGAATGTGACGGATGTAAATGTCAATCTCTCCGGTTTCATCCCAAGGAAAAGTTGCTTCAAAGCGGCCTTGCTCGTCAGATTCGGCCACGTGAATGACCCGTTGCAACTGACTCAAGCCGTCTTCGGTGGCGTAGAACAGCACCTGCGTGTTGACGTAATCGGGTGCCTCGCCGCGGATGTGCACCTGATTCGCAAAAAGAGGTAACGCACTGCAAAAGAGCAGCAGGACAAGCCCTCGTCTAAAAATCTCCATTGATTTCAATCGCATTCGGAATAAACTTACTGACATCACCCCCGTTTCGGATTATGTCACGCACAATTGTGCTGTTTATTGCGGAGAGCTCGGGCGTGGACATCAAAAAGACCGTTTCAATGCCACTCACCATCTCGCGGTTCATTTGGGCGATGCCCTTCTCAAATTCAAAATCACTGCCGTTGCGCAGTCCGCGGATGATAAAACGCGCATCTTTCTCCAAACAGAAGCGAACGGTGAGCCCTTCGTAGGTTTCCACCGTTACTTTCTGCTCAAAATTAAAGGTGTTCTTGATCCACGTAAGTCGCTGGTCGAGCGGAAAAAGATATTTTTTCTGGGAATTCACCCCTACGGCAATGATAATCTTGTCGAACAGAGGCAGTGCCCGCTTTACAATGTTTTCGTGCCCTTTGGTGATGGGGTCGAAGGACCCCGGAAATACCGCTATGTTAGCCATGGTGCAGAGTT
>SKUL01000339.1 GCA_007129985.1 Flavobacteriales bacterium | reverse complement strand
TCGTGTCCGCATTTGTGGGCTACACCTTCGTACTTCGAACCGTGCGGGAGGTCAATGGTCTCGGCGATGGGCAGCGCATCCAGCTCGCAGCGAATCACCACGGTGGGTCCGTCCTCTGCTCCCTTATAAATGGCCATTACGCCGTGGCCTCCCAAGTTTTGCTTGATTTCGTACGGCTTGTGCTTTTCCAAAAAGCCAATAATGCGCCCTGCCGTTTCTTTTTCCTCCCCCGAAAGTTCGGGGTGGCGATGCAGCTCCTCGCGTCTAAACTCTTTGAGTTTTTCTGTGGCTATGTTGAAGGGAATGGACATGCTATTTCTGGTAACGCATTTCAAGGTATTTGCTGGTGAAGCCTATTTTACGGTAGAGATGTACCGCCGGATTTTCGGGTTCTACGTGGAGTGCGATATTACCGGGGGACGAATCGATTGCTCTCTTCATCAGCTCCTTGCCCACGCCTTTTCCGCGCTGGCTTTGGTGTACGGCAATGTAAACGAGGATATTTTCGGGGATGTATCCCGACATACCGGTATTGTTGATGACAACCGCACCCACAATTTCATCGTTTTCAACAGCCAGCAACACACGACCGCCACGGGCCGGATTGAATACGTAATCGAGGCACTTCATGATGTCTTCCCGTTTGTCGCCAAACTCGTCGAGGTGGGTAAAGAGAAAATCGGCAATACGGCTGTTGTTGAACACCGGGTGGGGTCCTACATGGCCGTGAATCAAGTGATACTGTAAACTCATAATTTAAGAATTTGAAGATGATTGAAACAATGGTTTGAACTCCGGCAACAACTGCAGGCTTGCAAAAACCGTAAGCGAAGCAGTCATACCAAACAAATTGGCATCCAGATTTTGGGGCAGTTGAATACCGCCTGGCAAGCTGTTTTCGGCTGCAATAAGGTACAATGTCACCGAACCACCGGCCAACATGCTCCAAAAGGCCGCTGCGGGACGTGCATTACGCCAGAAGAGTGCGGCGAGGACAGGCACAAACATGCCACTCACCATAAACGCGTAGGAATAGAGCATAAGCTCCAGCACGTTGGTCATTTTCCACGCCAGCCATACAGCGCCGACACCTAGTAAAAGGGTGATGGCTTGCGAAATGTAAAGCGAAGTTTTGGCAGAAACTCCTTTTCGCAGCCAACGACCAAGAATATCGGTTTGCAGATTTCCCGATGCCGCCATCAAACAACTGTCGGCAGTAGATAAAATAGCTGAGAAATAGGCAGCAAGCATCAGTCCCATCAATCCAATTGGCAATACGGTGCTGAGCAGCATCGGAAGTCCTGTTTCAGGGTCAACGCCGGCTGCCGTGTCAAAACCAAGTGGAGCAAACAATCCCTGTTCGGCCGCAACCCTTGCCAACAGCCCGAGTGCCACACCCATCAAAGCCATGACGGGCCATTCAAAAAAACCGGCTATGTACCACGCCTTACGGGCTGATTTTTCGTTTCTCGATGCGTAAATTCGTTGATACAAAGTCATTCCAATAAACCAAATGGGGATAATGGTTACTGCCCAATTCAGCGATTGCAAGGGCGAAATGTTTGAAAAGGCTAACATTTCACTACCGATAGCGGCTGTGATTGCCTCAATGCCTCCAACTGCAAGATAGGCCATCGGAATGCCAATGAAAATCAAGCCTGCCAACAGCAAAGCCCATTGAAAAGTATCGGTGTAAATCACGGCTTTCAGCCCTCCAAATGCGGTATAGACAACTGCGATAAAGCCCATTACGAGAAGCGCCGTATGGTGCGAAACGTCGGGCATGGTGGCAGAGGCCAACTTTGCACCGGCCAGCAATTGTGAACTGGTAAAGCCCAGGTATCCGATGGCTGAAATCACCGCTGCGAGTAGTGCCACCCTTCTATTGAAGAAATGCCCCATCATTTGCGGAAAGGTGAGAAATTCCTTTTCGCGGCCTACATGAATAACCTTAGGGATGAGCCACACAGCGCTTAACCAAGCTCCCAAAAGTCCGGTAAATAGCATCCACGAACCCGATAAGCCCATCACAAATCCAAGACCTCCCAGACCGATAGAAAAGCCCCCACCCACGTCGGTGGCAACAACCGATAGACCGATATGCCATGGCCCCATATTGCGCCCACTCACGTAGTAGTCGGATTCTGTTTTATTTCGCCTGAGAAAGTAGTAGCCCACCGCCAACATTCCAATCATGTACAGAATAAAAATGCTGATATCAATCCAGTGCATGGGGTGTACAGGAAACCTGAGCTTTCTTGATTTTGAATCGCAAAGATACACATTTTTAACGACTTACCCATAACGACCGCTAACCATTGGGCAATCAGAGCACTCGCATAGATGTCCGAACGCGACTATTTTTGTTCCTTCACGGCGTGATTCTCGCACCAATTCCATTGAACGCTTAAAACCGATGAAGCACTACTTCGATACCGCTGCCTCCGGACTTGTTCCGCAGAAATACCTGAAGGCGCAACAACAGTTTTTGAATGACCTCCCCTCCAACGCAAGTGGCGCATTACAGAGCTGGTACGGCAGCAAGATGGATGAACTGCGATACATGGCCGCTGAATTTCTCGGGGCCAATCACAACGAGATTGCCTTTCTGCCCAATTTCTCTTTCGGGCTTTATGCGCTGATTCAATCGCTTTCTGCCGACAGCAAGGTATTGATGCTTCATGAGGACTACCCTTCGGTGTTTGACCCATTTAAGCTTTCGGGTTTTGCGGTACACAGGCACAAAAGCTCCAACAAGCTGCACTTCAACGAAGAGGAAATCATGGTTGCATTGATGGAGCAAAAAGCCAATATTTTAGCCATCAGTCATGTGCAATGGCTCAGCGGCTATTGCGCAGATATCAATGCGTTCTGCGCTTTTTGCCGGGAACGCGGTATTCTGACGATTGTTGACGCCACGCAAAGCTTGGGCGCCATTCCGGTTTCGCTGTCGGAATCGGGTGCAGACGTGATTATTGCCAGCAACTACAAATGGATGAACGCCGGATATGGAACGGGCTTGATGGCAGCCCGCAGGGATTTTCTGGAGCGATTCCCTCCCAAAATCCGGGGCAATCACAGCAGGATGTTGCAAGGCGATAAATGGACCGACAACGCTTCCATTTTGGGCTATGAACCCGGGCATCTCAATGTACCCGGTCTGGTTTTGCTGGAATGCGCATTGCTAGACCGTCTGGCCACAGGTGTAGAGAGCATTCATGCCTACAACATGCGCCTCACCAAACAGTTTATTGAAGGGCTGAACCGCTCTGAAGAAATTCTCATCGGTCCTGAAAACATGAATCGCCGCAGCAGTATAGTAGGCTTAAAGGGCGGAGCGGAACTGCATGAACAACTTACCCGTCAGGGGTTTGTTTTATCACTCCGTCACGGTGTGGTGAGGCTGAGTTTTCACTACTACAACCAACCCGAAGAGGTGGATGCCGTAGTAGCGGTGTTGAACAAACTTCGTAACTGACCTTGCTAAATGTTGTGTGCGTGACTCGGGATATTGCGTAAAATGATACGACTGCCTTTGTTCCTGGCCGCCTCCTTGTAATCGTATAGCAACTCAAGCACATCATAATCAATAGATGCTGTTCTCGAGCCGTCAATAATCACCTCACTGTTTTCGGGTAACTCCTCAAGGGTTACAATCAGGTTGGCCTTGTTGAGAAAAGAAACATGCTCACTGAGCATTATAGTAATGCGCATCACGCCGTCTTCTTCGGAGCGCTCTTCATTGTAGAAGTGAGACACCTTGTAATTTGCCCTGAGGATATAATACACTCCCACAGACATACCAATGAGTATCCCTACCAGAAGGTCGGTAAACAAAATGGCTACAATGGTCGCGATAAAGGGGACAAATTGTTGACGACCAACTTTGAGCTGTTCTCGGTAAAGGGATGGTTTGCTCAGTTTGTAGCCCACCACGATAAGGATGGCTGCTAAAGAGGCCAGTGGAATTTCATTCAGAAATGGTGCAAAAACCAATACTGCCAGAAGAAGGAGGATACCGTGATAAATGGCTGACATTTTGGTTTTGGCTCTTGCTTCAAGGTTGGCTGAACTTCTCACAATTACGGCTGTCATAGGTAGACCGCCAATGAGGCCGCTGATTGTATTTCCTACTCCTTGAGCAAAAAGTTCGCGGTTCTGCGGGGTTTTTCTTTTCTCCGGGTCAATTTTATCAATGGCTTCAACGCTAAGCAGTGTTTCAAGGCTTGCAATGATGGCTATGGTCATGGTAACCACATACAGGTTGGGGTCAAGAAATGCTCCGAAGTCAGGGAAAGTTACCAGTTCCCAACCCGATTCCATTTCAGATATTTTGGGGAGGCTCACCAGATGTTCTCGCGAAATAGCATATTTTGGAGCAAACCATTTCAACAGATAGCTAACCATCAGACCACTGGCCACAGCCACCAGTCCTGAGGGAATCATTCGGGCTATTTTGTTGCCCTTCATAAAAGGCTGATCCCAAAGCAACATTATTGCAAGGGCAAGCAGGCCCACTACAAGACTACCCAGATGAACATGGCCAAAAGAGTCAATAAGAAAAGTAATGGTATTAGTACCGTCGGCCTGAATAAATTCCATCTCACCAAAAGCATCAGTATCAACACCTATCAAGTGAGGAATTTGTTTCATGATAAGAATAATGCCAATTGCAGCAAGCATGCCCTTGATCACTGACGACGGAAAATACAACCCCACGATTCCAGCCTTAAGGGTGCCCATAACGATTTGTACAAGACCCGCAAGCACCACAGCCAGTAAAAAGGCCTCGAAAGTTCCGAGCGTTTCAATGGCATTGAGTACAATAACCGTGAGCCCAGCCGCGGGGCCGCTAACACTCAGACTGGAACCGCTCAAACTACCCACCACAATTCCTCCGATAATTCCGGCTATTATACCAGACATCAATGGAGCACCCGAAGCCAATGCAATTCCCAAACACAGTGGTAAGGCAACAAGAAATACGACAACGCTGGCCGGAATATCTCTTTTGGAGTGAGAGAGTAACCTAGAAAAAGATGACATAAAAATGTGAGTTGAGAAACAAGAACCTAACACCAAAACCATGTCTTAAATTAAGACATTGGAAAAGTCTATTTATCCTTACCGGGGTGGCGGCTTATAGAGCATGGAATGATTTGGTGATAGCCCCGGTACGCCAATATCCGCACATTTTCTACTTGGGTCAATCTGAATGCTGTAATTAGCATCTATTACTTTGTGCTCAGTGACGTTTTCCTGTGACTCAGACTCCGCGTCTGTTTCAATGAATCCCAGCATTGCAATTAACGGCTCGCCAAAGTCAGCACTTTGGGAGATGTCCTTGATACATTTATTATGATGCCATACACCTACTCCAAGCAACAGCACAGGTGAGGCGATTACCTGCAGAAAAACGCACAAGAGCACCCGTGAAACAAGCTTGGGAAATTTCATCATAAGCAGGCGCAAAGATAGTAAACTCCTACAGAGCCCTAATGAAAATATTTACCGTTGTACAGGAATTTGATTGGAATCAAGACAACACAGAGATTTTAGACCATTTTATTCGAACACCTACCCTTCCGTAACGTTTGATTACCTTTGCTTGAGAAACTTCTGCCAACATTCGAAATGAAGAAACCGCGCAATACCATCGCAAAAAGAAAGATACTTGAGCTAATCAATGAGTCACCCTCCGCCGTGTCGTCACAAGATATCCATGCGGGCGTAGGAACAGTTTGCGACAGGGCTACCGTATATCGCGTGCTGGGCCGTTTGGTTGACGAGGGCGAGGTGCATAAAATAATTGATCTTGATGGTGTTATACGATATGCTCCATGTGACCAGTGTGACGATCATCACCACCACCACGACCACATTCATTTCAGTTGCGAAAAGTGCAACGCCTTGACGTGTTTAGAGGAAGTGGTTCCTGAATTCACATTACCCAAAAATTACAAGGCCCACTCTGTAAATTTCACAGTTTCGGGAATCTGCGAAAAGTGTGCATGACACTAATGCTCACGAAAGAAATCCAGCACCGATAGATCTATAATGTGCACATCCTTGTAGTAGAAGTGAATGATATCGGCGTGCGAGTAACCTATTTCTGACATGCGCATCGCACCCTCCTGGCACATTCCCACTCCGTGTCCAAAACCGCGCCCGAGAATAAGCACATCCTGCTCGTCTTCCTCAATTCGGAAGAACGTAGATTTCAGGTTCCAGTCTCTTCTGATTTCTTTAAGGTGAATTTCTGAATCGCTGCTGGCGTAATAAACTTCGCGCTGGTCAGCTTCGTTAAAATCCAGGGAACCATGACCGCCCATGCGACCGGCTCCGTGGCGTGTACGCATGTATTGCACCCATTTCTGACGTGGGATGCGGGTTTCCCAGCGGGCGTGCTTCCCTTCCAGGCAGAAAGTATCGCGTACACTTTGCAAATAAGGCACCTGCTTGCTCCAAACGTGCTCGGCGGGAATGGTTTGTCCACCGCAATTGCTATGAAAAGCGGCCGTGACCAAATCAATATTGCTGTCAACCACCACCTGACCTTTGGTGGCACTCACGGCTTCGGGAATAAGCTCCGTAAAGCGACTGGTTCCGTGATATACCTGGCAATGCACCTGGTCACAAAGGTGAAAACCCTCATCCTCATGTCGGCGAAGGTTGTTGAGCGCATAGGTCCGACACACAATGCTTTGCAGTTTGTAGTACTCAATGTTTTGTTTGGAGCCTGATTCGGCTTCAACCACACCACCCACATAATGCTCCAGATATACCCTGTTGATGAGCTTCAAGTGTCCGCCGGAAATCGTCACCACGAGATTGTCGTTGTACTTTCCTTCGCGAACGGCCGGTTGCGTAGGCCTGATTCTAAACACGTTGCCCCAGTTTTTTCGAACAAAAACCACCTTGGAAAAATTTCCAAAGTCGTTCTGGATGGAACGCACGCCAACCTTCCCTCCTGCCTCATACACGCGAATGCCATCGTTGGGAAAGACGTCGGCAAGTTTTTTGCCATCGCCAAACACCTCATAACTTCCAATGGAAGGTGCAACAACGGCCTGTTTGATTTTGTCGGTTCGGTAAATACCAATATCCAACACCTCGGCGCTCAGGGAGATTTGGCACATGGTCAGCAAAAACAAAAGGAAGCGAATCATATCTTCAAAATTATTCAGCACCGGCGGCGCCTCCGTCTGTCCCCTTCAGAGTTTTCAACATCAGTTTTGCAGTAAGTTCCGAAGCGCCCTCACCACCAAGCTTTTCGCGCAAGGCATTATAGGCTCCCATCATGTCACCTCGAACTTTACCGTCTTCACAAAGACCACGGAGTTGTTCGCTCACGGAATCGGGATTCATCTCATGCTGAATCAATTCTTTCACCACTTCGCGCCCCATAATGAGGTTTACCAGCGAAATGTAATCCACCTTGACGAGGCGACGCGCAATGAGGTAAGAAACCTGATTACCCTTGTAGCACACCACTTGTGGAACCTTGAACAAGGCGGTTTCGAGCGTAGCCGTGCCGGAGGTAACCATAGCCGCGTGAGCCATTCGCAAGAGCGCGTAGGTTTCGCCATGTATCACCCTAACATTCTGCCCTTTAAGCACTTCGTGGTAAAAAGATGGTTCCAAAGAAGGTGCTCCGGCCACCACAAAGGTGTAGCCTGAAAACCGGCGGGCGGCTTCAGTCATAATATTCAGCATAGTGCGCACTTCCTGCTTTCTGCTCCCGGGAAGCATCACTACCAGCGGAGTCGTTACAGGCAGGTCGTGTTGTTGGCGCCACGCAGTTTCATCAAAGGGTTCACGATTGTACTGCCCGATGGCGTCGAGCAAGGGATGTCCCACAAAATCCACGTCCACATCAAAGCGCTTGTAAAACTCCTTCTCAAAAGGAAGAATCACATACATCCTGTCCACAAACTGCTTGAGCTTGTGCACCCTGTTTTGTTTCCACGCCCATATCTGGGGCGAGATGTAGTACAGCACCTTGATGCCAAGCTGTTTGGCAAAAGGCCCAATACGCATGTTAAACCCCGGATAGTCAATCAAAATGATTGCGTCGGGTTTGAATTGGGCAATGTCATTTTTGCAGGCATCAATGTTTCGGAGAATGGTTCGGAGATTAGCAATCACCTCAATAAAACCCATAAAAGCGAGGTCGCGGTAGTGTTTCACCACTTCGGCACCCGCGGCTTCCATTCGGTCTCCACCCCACGCCCTGAAAGTTGAATCGGGGTGCTGTTGCTTTAGCTCTTTGATGAGATTGGCACCATGCAAATCGCCCGAAGCCTCTCCCGCAATCACGTAAAATTTCAAAGTGCTGTCCGATGGGTTCATCCGGCAAATTTCAGGTAGAACACAATGGGCACATACACAAAGGTGGCTCCGAGTATTCCCCGTGCCGTTTTGAGGTGACCGTACTTGTTGAAAAGCAGGAAGGTGAGCAGGTTAAAAACCAGACTTAAGGTGAGTACAGGCGCGTGCAACTCGTTGAATTGCAAAATAATTTCGCGCCACAGATAGTCCAGAGAGCGACGGTAGTAGGTGGTCCACAAGACGGAAACCAGCAAAAAACCAATGGCTGGCCCCACAAAGCCGAGCACCCAGCCCAACACACTGTTATTTAGTTTTAGGGATTTCAAGCTTCCAGTCCTTTAGTTCGTTGAGGTAGTGATGCGCGGTCATGTCGTATTGAACGGGAACCACGCTCACATAATTGTTTTCGAGAGCCCACACGTCGGTATCTTCACCGTCGTCGTGGTTGCGAAACTCGCCCGTCATCCAGAAGTAATCATCTCCGTGGGGGTCGGTGCGGCGCTCAAAGGCATCGTCCCAAAAGGCGTGGGCCTGCCGACAAACACGAATACCTTTCAGCTCTTCAAATGGCACGTTGGGGATGTTCACATTCAAACAGGTATGGCTTTTTATGCCGTGGCGAAGCGCATTGTCTACCACCTCGGCCACCACCTTTTTGCTGGCCTCAAAATTAGCATCACGCGAGTGGTCGAGCAGCGAAAAACCAATGGCGGGAATGTCCTCCACAGCACCTTCTACCGCTGCAGACATGGTACCCGAATAAATCACATTGATGGAGTTATTGGCTCCGTGGTTGATTCCAGACACAATCAAATCCGGCCGTTGCTTCATGATGTGATAGATGGCAATCTTCACGCAATCAACAGGAGTGCCGGTGCAAGCGTAGGCCTCTACGCCATAAAGAGAATCCATCTTCTGCAAGCGCAAAATCCTGCCAACGGTAATGGCGTGCCCCATCCCGCTCTGGGGTTTATCGGGTGCAACTACCACCACTTTTCCGAAATTCTTCATCACCTCTATGAGCGACAGAATTCCACGGGCGTAGATGCCGTCGTCGTTGGTTACCAGAATGATGGGCTGTGGTTTCTCCATGGTGCGCAGATTTGGCGCAAAGCTACGAATATCGGGCACATCCGGCGAGCTGAAACGCCACCCAAGGGCATGTCGGGAAAGCTTGTTAGTTTTGCCGCAAATCCCAACAAAAGCCATGGAAAAAAGACTGCTTGAGTGCGTGCCGAATATCAGCGAAGGGCGCGATGCGCAAAAAATCAAAGCTGTAACTGACGTCATTGAAACCGTTGAAGGCGTGCAGCTTCTGGATGTGGACCCGGGGGCAAGCACCAACCGCACGGTTATCACTTTTGTGGGTGAACCCGAAGCGGTGATTGAAGCCGCATTTCGGGTCATCAAAAAGGCATCTGAGGTGATTGACATGTCGAAACACAAGGGCGAGCACCCGCGCTTCGGTGCAACAGATGTTTGTCCGTTGATTCCGATATCAGGCATTACCATGGAAGAAGCCGCAGAATTCGCACACAAACTGGGCGAGCGCGTGGGTAAAGAACTCGGAATTCCCGGTTATTACTACGAAAACGCAGCCACGCAGCCCAAAAGAAAGAACCTGGCGTATTGCCGTCAGGGTGAGTACGAAGGGCTCGACAAACTCTCACAGCCCGAGTGGAAACCGGACTTTGGACCGGCAGCATTCAATGCATCGGTGAAAAAAACCGGTGCCGTGGCCATCAGCGCCCGCGACTTTCTGGTGGCCTACAACAT
>SKUL01000286.1 GCA_007129985.1 Flavobacteriales bacterium | reverse complement strand
GTCGCTGCTAAAGCCCGCAGGACCGCTCCAATCGTAGATGTAATCAGGAAATCCGGGGCCGAAAAACTGTGCCGTGTCGCCATCGCACAGCGGACCGTTGTTGCGTGCCAAACCATCTTGATGCAGCGTTGAAACCTCAATGGCAGTGAGCGCGCGGCCATAAACTCTAAACTCGTCCAGGCGGCCGTTCAATTCCTGCGGACTGGTAAAACCCTGCGTGTTGCGCCCCATTTCTATGGGTGTGAGTATGCGCACATTGCCCGTAACATTGCTGGTATTAATGAGGTTTCCGCTTCGGTAAATTTGAATTTGGCTGCCGGTGTAAACACATACAAAATGCTGCCACGCGTTGTTGGTGATGGGAGCTGCAACGGTTTGGTTGCCGTTTACCCGAAACATCACGGAACCAAAGCTGCCGGTTCCAATCCACAGCCCTTCACCGGGTCCGGAAATGGGCTGCTGCCACGCCGAGAAAATATAGCTGTAGGTCATCGGAGTAGAGCTTTGGCGAATCCAAAACGAAAACGAAATAGGGTCTTGGGTATGGTTGTACGCAGTAAGTTGATACGGAGCACCTACCTCCACACGTCCCTGACTTCCGAAGCTCAAAGCGCTGTTTGGATTGCCGTTTCGGTCTTGCACGGGAACTAGGCTTCCGGACATGGCGCCATCCAGCCCAAATCCCGAAAAGTCGGTCGCGTCGCCATCAAAAGGATAGTACAAGAGCAGGTCGGAGTTGATGTCATTTCCTAAAGCTGCATTGGGGTTGTTGATACTGATGCCCGCAGTGTTGTCTGAAACTTTAGGATAGCGGGAGGCTAACACGCGTACACGGTAGTTGTTACCCGAGCCCACATCATCAGGAATGGTAGCCTGAATGGTTCCGCTGCCTGTTCCGGCTACGCTTCCAATGGTTGTGGGATAGCGGAAGCTTCCCTCTTTGTTGGAAAGCTGCAGGTAAAATGTATTGTCGTCTTCGAACTGGTTATTGCCAATCACCGTAAAGGGCACCTGTACCGAGGCGCCGGCACAATAGGAACCCAGGTTCTCGGGGTCAACCATGATGCGGGGCTGGTTGTACAGTGCGCTTACCTCTGCAGCACTCAGGGCGTAGTTCCATACCCGCACTTCATCGAGGTTACCGGTGAGGTATTGTGTAAGGTCTGCCCGGCACCCAAATCGTGAGAATTGTGTGGTGGCGCCGGAAGAATAACCTTGAATCACCTGCTCCTCCAGTTCACCATCCACATAAACCCTGAGTAGGTTCGCGCCTGAGCCGGTAAACACAAGGTGATGCCATTCTCCGTCGTTGTATGCGCTGCTTGTCATGGCAGAGGCAGTATTGCCCGGCTGGCCTGCATAGCAGCGAATGCGGTTGTTGGAAGGCTCCACCCGAATCCATACGCTCCGCTGATCCATGGCTCCTTCCCAAAAGAGCACCTGAAACGTTTCAGCTTCAGCGCGAAACCACAACTCTACGGAAAAATTGGCGGTATGATTCACCAAGCGGTTGCTGAGGTTAACCCTGTTTGCTCCTCCAAAAAAACCGGCCGCATCTTCAATTCCTGCGGCATTTTCGCCAAAGGATGAATTGAAAAACGAGGCGTGAAAGGTAAACGCGTTGGAGGATGCGTTGTAATAATCGCCGTTGGTAGGGTGGTAACTCCTGAGTCCAGGCGTGAAATCAATCTGAGCCGTTACAAAAAGCGGCAGCAAGAAGAGCGCTGCGGTAAGGTTGCGTTGTTTCATATTTTCTGAAGATTTGTTTGATGCAAATCTCCGAAGCCCCGCCAAGCCGGGCATTGCCACCTGTTGCAACTCCATTACATTTTGTTGCACATAAGTAAAAACCCCGCTTTTCAGCTCAGTTTACTCGGGGCAAACCCGAAGTGTTGGGTGAAAGCTCTCGTAAATTGACTCTGGCCACCAAAGCCACATGCGTAAGCTACTTCGGTTACGTTGAGGTTGGTGGTTTTGAGCAGCTCATGCGCTTTTTCGAGGCGTACCACCCGCATAAACTGACCGGTTGAATGGCCCGTGAGTGATTTTATCTTGCGGTGAAGCTGGCTACGACTCAGGTGCATGGCATCCGACAGTTCGGGTACGCCAAACGCGCTATCGTCCATGCGGTCCAGTAGCTTTTCCACAACTTCTTTCAGGTAGGGATTTCCGGCGCTCAGGCGCTCATCCAGTGTTTTTTCGACATTGCCCGTACTCTCCTGAAAGCGCGTTTTCAATTGCTCGAGGTAGCTAAACAGGTTCCGGCACTGTAGCATAAGCTCATCAGGGTGAAAGGGTTTGGCGAGGTAGGTAATGGCTCCGGCTTCAAGACCTTCCACGCGACTTTGCACCGAGCTTTTGGCCGAAAATACCATCACCGGAATATGGTCACAAAGCGAATTGGAGCGGAGGTTTCGCAGCATTTCGATGCCGTCCATTCCGGGCATCACCACGTCGGTTAAAATCACATCAGGCATTTCGCGCAGTGCGGTTGCGAGTCCTTCTACCCCATTGGACGCATGAAGCACACGATACTCGGCACGCAACAAGCCGGATGTAAAGGTGGCCATATCAGGGTCATCTTCCACCAGCAACACGAGCGGACGTT
>SKUL01000146.1 GCA_007129985.1 Flavobacteriales bacterium | reverse complement strand
TATGCCGCTGACCCAAAAAGTTTTCTGAAAAGTTCATCTGACTCCTTGATGTTGCGCACGGCTATACCGATGTGTTCTATTTTCAGCACGATCTATCGCTTGTTAAAGGTTTCACCAAAACTGCGGTCGTAGTTGAGATAGTACTCGCCGCGTTCCAGTTTCTGAACATCAATTTTGCTATCGTGACCACGCGCCACCAGGTTGCCGTAGCGGTCAAAAATTTCATAGCTGGTAGGGGATGAGAATTTGATAAAGTCGCGCACACGCACCGGCTCAAAAGTAACCGGCTGTTCTGTTCCCTGAAGCTCAACTTCGCCGCTTACCCGCGGCTCCCCGCTAAAATCCGTTTGCCGCACCCGAACCCGGTTCAAGCCACTGTGTGGCGAAAGCTGAAAACGATAGCTGTGCTCACCCGGCGTGCCCACACCCGGCACCTCACCGGCTTTTACCCATTTGTTCCAGCGAAACTGCTCCACGATGTAGGGCAGTTCACCGGCCTCATTTTCGGTAACCCACTGCAACACGTTGTCGGATGTAACCTCAATGGAAACCACCTGAAAAGTGCTGCGCGGTTTAAGGGCATCCATGTTCAGCACGCGCGGCTCACAGCCCCTGCGGTGAATAATTTCAACCTCAACCGACTCACCCAGCTTGAGGCCCAAAACCTGAAAATCTACGGCAAATGCACTTGAGTTCACCTCATCAGAAGTTACTTTTCCGTTCACGCGAACCTCCGTTACGCAAAAGCTCACACCCTGGCCACTAAATGGGTTTTGCACGTACAAGTCGCTTCCCTGATACACCCCCGAAAGGATGATTTGCTCGTGGTTTTGGGCACACAAGCTGCCCGATAGAAGCAGCAAACAAACAAGAGTCCTCATGGTCTGAAAGAAATTAGGATTCCAACGGGTCATTCCAGTTTTGGGCTGCATGGAGCAGCGCATCAAATATCTTACGAGATTGGTAGGCGTTGAGTTCCACCAAAGGTTTGTCTTTCACAAGGTAATACTGCCCATCGTTTTTAATCACCATCACGAAGTGCCAGAATTCCCGGTCTGCTCCGGGAATAAACTGTTTGAATAATAGCGCATTGTCATGTTGCTCAGCTACTTCAAACTGAAACACCAAATCTTGCTCCAGGCGGGTCACCACAGCATCCAGGACAGGCTCTTCATCTTCTGTATCCAGAATAATCAGGTTGTACACCTCTCCGGTGCTTACCTCCAGGTAACCAAATGACTCGTTCATAACAACCACCCAATCGTTGCCTTCGGCATAATCCTCAGGCACACCCAGATTGAGGGTGAAAAGATCTTCCCGAACAGGCATTTTTCGCACGTCGGGTTGGTCGTTGTTTTCTTCTGAAATAGTTTCTTTTGGGGCTTGCTGTGTACCATCACCGCAGGCGGTTAGTGCGAGGAGAGCTAAAGCTGGCAGGAGTCGTTTCATCATTTGTGGATTTGAAACAAATATAGCGATTCGAATTGCTTAGGGTTGAATGATGATGCGCTTACCCTTACTTCTGGCGGTGAACTCAGGGGCGTACATTGACTGAAGCTTCGCTACTCCTGATGAAAAATCTCCCTGAAGAGCGGCCCTGATTTCGTACTCAATCACATACCGACCGGGGGGCATTTGCTCAATAAAAAAGTGGGTGGAGCCGTCGCGTACGGAGCGGTAAAGGCCCAGACCGCCAGTAAAAACGTATCCCGAACGCGATTCGACAGGCTCAAAGCCCGCAGGCCGGGTGTCACTCAGGTGCATAAACTCCATACTGCGGTCTGTTTCCAGCTCAAGCCTCACCAATACGCGGCTTCCGGGCCGAATGTCTGCTTCATCAATCGGCCGTGCCTTGCTCAGGCCATCCACCTCCCGCACTACAAAATAGCTGCGCTGCAGTTTGAGATGGGTTTCGGCAGCTTGAGCGGCATCGGCATCCTGAAAGTACTGCCAATACACGGCTCCCCACAGTGGTGAGTCGGACGTTTGTTTAACCCGCAACTCGGCCATCGCGGGCGAGATGTGTTGAGGCTTCCAGTCTGCCCTGAAGTATCCCGATCCGGCTTCGGGCTGCACTCGTTTCTCGGTGTCCGAGACCGGTCCGTCGCCAAAAACAATGTTGAACTCGCCTAAGGATATTTCAGGCAGGACAGATGGGTTCACCCATTCGGCATTGTCCATCAGCAGTGCGTAACAGGCATACATCGTGGCTATATTGGTGGGCCAATGGTTGGTTTGTTTGTGACGGAGAAGCCCGTACAGAATGCCATTTACAAAGTCCTTTTCAGCGCCAACCTCCGTGAAAAGCTCTGCCATAAGGGCCGCGGTTTCCACTTCGCGTTCGTACCAAAAATATCCGGGCTGTTGCCGCCAATACCTGCCCAGTTCATCCGTAAATCCCGATTGCTCTTCGAGCGCAAGTTGTATTTCACCGGCCAATTTTTTTTGTCCGAATCGCGCTGCCGCCAGCCCCAGCATGGCCTGCCCCTGCAGACTGAGGTGTTGCCTGTCTACCAGGGCCATGGCAAAGCACGAATCCATGTATGCCCTCACCTCCTTGGTGGCTGTTAAATCGGTGAAATAGCTGCGCATCCACAAGTATTGCACGTCGGTATGAGAAAT
>SKUL01000139.1 GCA_007129985.1 Flavobacteriales bacterium | reverse complement strand
TGAAGTGCATGGCCCAGCCGGTTATCTGGATTGGCTGCGTTACGCCGCATGACCGCGACTATTCGCTTATCGAGAAGTACGTGAAGTACAAGGTGAAGTCCATTGTGCTTTTTGGCTCAGGCGGCGATGATATTCAGCGTCAGTTCGAAGACCGCGTAGAGCGCCTCATCAAGGTAAACAACCTATACGATGCCGTAGCCCAGGCCCGCAAACTTGCCAGTTCCGGCGATGCAGTGCTTTTCTCCCCGAGTTGCGCCAGCTTTGGCCTTTTTGCCAATTATGTAGAACGCGGAAACGCATTTAAAAAGGTCATTGACCAACTCGCTTGAACCAGCTCTTCACATATCTGCGCGGAGACCGAACCATCTGGGTTATTGCCTTGATGCTTGCCATCGTGTCGTTGCTGTCTGTGTACAGCTCCATTTCTTCCTTGGCATACAAGCACTACGACGGCAACACCTTTTACTACCTGTTTAAGCACGGTCTTATTCTTTCCGTGGGGATGCTGATTATGTACTACGTGCACAGAATCAAGTTCACCTACTTTTCGCGCTTGTCACAAATGGCGGTGTGGCTGTCGGTGGTGATTTTGTTGCTCACGCTCATTTTCGGAGCCAACATCAACGATGCCAGTCGCTGGCTGCGCATTCCCATCATCAACCAAAACGTGCAGCCATCGGATTTCGCAAAAATTGCCCTTATCACCTTTGTGGCCCGAAGCCTCGCCCTGCGTCAGGACAAAATCAAGGATTTCAGGCATGGGGTGCTGCCGGTGCTTTTGCCCATCATTCTTATCTGTGGACTGATTCTTCCGGCCAACTTCTCTACGGCGGTAATGCTCTTTGG
Source organism: Flavobacteriales bacterium (assembly GCA_007129985.1). Taxonomy (GTDB): domain Bacteria; phylum Bacteroidota; class Bacteroidia; order Flavobacteriales_D; family SKUL01; genus SKUL01. The sequence continues at coordinate 1,781 of SKUL01000139.1, read as the reverse complement.
AATTTGCCTCATGCTCATGTTTGTGGGGCGGGTGGCCTTTAAGCACATCGCACTTGTGGTAGGAACCGGAGTGGCCGGATTTGCTTTGTTGCTCTCGCTTTCATCCGTGGTGCCCGAGCTGCTGCCTCGCGTTGAAACCTGGAAAAACCGCATTGTAAACTTTCAGAACGACAACGACGAAGCCAACTACCAGATTGACCACGCCATGATGGCTATTCAGGCGGGGGGCGTGCTGCCCAAAGGTCCCGGTCATGGTGATTCACGGAACTATCTTCCGCACCCTTACTCCGACATGATTTATGCCTTTATCATTGAGGAATATGGCCTGATTATCGGTGGAATGGGTGTGTTGCTACTGTACCTGATTTTGCTCTTGCGGGCCATACGTGCGGCCACACGTTGCGACAAGGTTTTTGGAATGCTCATGGTAATTGGATTGAGCTTTTCCATTGTATTTCAGGCGCTCATCAATATGGCTGTGGCGGTAAAGCTCATGCCTGTTACCGGACAACCTATGCCGCTCATCAGTTTGGGTGGAACATCTACATGGCTCACCTGTCTGGCCTTTGGTATGATTCTCAGCGTGAGCCGTGCCGTGGAAGATGGTGCCGAAGCGCCCAAGCCCGAAGTGAAAGTTCGAAAAAAACAAGACTATGCCCTCTCGTAAATATATCATCAGCGGCGGAGGCACAGGAGGGCACATCTTTCCTGCCATTGCGATTGCGCGCGCATTGCAGGCGGCCAATCCCAAGGCTGAGTTTTTGTTTGTGGGGGCTAAAGGCCGGATGGAAATGGAAAAAGTTCCTGCTGCCGGTTTTCAGATTGAGGGGCTTTGGATTAGCGGCTTGCAACGACGACTCACGGCAAAGAACCTCATGTTTCCCATTAAAGTGGTGAGCAGTCTCATTAAGGCTCGCCAGATTGTAAAAAAGTTCGGGCCGGACGTAGTGATTGGCGTGGGAGGATATGCCAGCGGTCCCTTGTTGCGCGTGGCCACCTCCATGAAAATCCCCACGCTCATTCAGGAGCAAAACTCATTTCCCGGCATTACCAACCGCCTCTTGGCAAACAGGGTAAACAAAATTTGTGTGGCCTACCACGGTATGGAACGATGGTTCCCCAAAGACAAAATTGTTCTCACTGGAAACCCTGTGCGCCCCGAGGTTTGTAAGCTCGAAGGGAAGCACGCGCGTGCAGTAGAGCATTTCGGTTTAAAGCCGGATGTTCCCGTGCTGCTGGTTATTGGTGGCAGCCTCGGCGCCCGAACCTTAAACGAGAGTGTATCTGCCGCTTTGAGCAGATTGAAATCTGAAAACATTCAGGTCATCTGGCAAACCGGAAAGGCTTACGCCATAAAGGGTGAAGAAGAGGTGGTGCGCAACGGAGCGACCCATGTAAAGGTGTATGAGTTTATCTCGAGGATGGACCTTGCCTATGCTGTGGCCGATTTGGTCATCAGCAGGGCAGGTGCAATTTCCATTTCGGAATTGTGTGTGGTAGGTAAACCGGCCATTCTGGTTCCGTCGCCCAACGTGGCTGAAGACCACCAAACGCGCAACGCCGAGGCTCTGGTCAATAACCACGCGGCTTTGCTGGTGAAAGACGTAGATGCCCGTGAGCATCTGGTGAACAAGGCGCTCGAGGTGATGAGCAACCCTGAACAAAGACAAAAATTAACCGAAAACATCGGTCGGATGGCGTATGCCAATGCGGCCGAAGCCATTGCAGCCGAAGTAACGAGGCTCGCTGACAAAAAATGAATCTGCACAACCTACATAGCG
>SKUL01000085.1 GCA_007129985.1 Flavobacteriales bacterium | reverse complement strand
CCAACTTCGCCCTCGCGGATTTGCTGCTTGAAATAGTCCATCGAGATGTAGGTCCACATATCGCGGTTCAAATCGAGCACGATGGTGTTGATGCGTTTCAGGTTGTCGCACAGGGCCGCAAGGTGGTCGTAGTGTTCAATTTGCGTGGTGGTTTGCGAGCGCTTCAGGTTGAGGGTTTCGTTCACAAAATGGTTGGCAAAATCCATCCACTCAATTTCAGGGTAAGCCACGTGGTGCGCGTTGAAGTTTCCGGTGGCACCACCAAATTTGGCTGCGAACGGCACCAGTTGCAATTGCTCCAATTGCTGGGTAAGTCGCTCCTGAAACACCTTGATTTCCTTCCCGAGAATGGTAGGTGAGGCTGGCTGTCCGTGGGTGCGGGCCAGCATTGGAATTTCAGACCACAGCAGCGCGAGTTCTTTGAGTTTGTTGTTGAGCTTTTCGAGCAGAGGTAGCACCACTTCGAACATGGCGTCTTTGATACTGGCCGGAACCGCCGTGTTATTGATATCCTGCGAGGTCAGTCCGAAATGCACAAACTCCTTGAACTGACTCAGATTCAACTCATCCAGCTTGGTTTTGATGAAATACTCCACGGCCTTCACGTCGTGGTTGGTGATGGATTCGGTTTGCTTGATTTCCTGCGCATCACTCAGGCTGAAATCGAGATACAGGTTTCGCAACTCCTCAAAATGCTTGTGGTCAAAGAACTGCAACTGAGGAAGCGGAATTTTGCACAGCGCGATGAAGTATTCAACCTCCACCATCACGCGGTAGCGAATAAGTGCTGATTCTGAAAAATATCCGGCCAGTTCTTCCGTGGCCTGCCGGTAGCGTCCGTCCACCGGCGAAATGGCCTTGAGCGTGTCTAATTGCATGGTTGCGACTTAAAGGGCAAAAGTAGTGAAATTGGCCCATGGTGCGCTGAGGGGCTGCGTTGCGATGGCGTGACGACGAAATCAGCGTCAAAGTGTATTTTTAGCAGCGTCATGCAACGGTCAGACTGGTACATCGGATTGAGCACCTACCTCGAAGCCCTCGGGTTTATTCGGCGGAACAAGCTGGGCTACTTTTTTCTGTTTCCTATCCTGATTTCGCTGTTGGTGCTGGTGGGCCTGTTTTATTTCAAGTCGGGATTGATTGACTACCTGAACGATTTGCTCAGCAACTGGACCGGTCTCGACCATACGCAAGACGACCTCGAAGGCTGGACGGCCCGTGTGATGCGCGCCCTCGTGGCTGTTTCTATCTGGATTGCCACCACCTATATTTTCTGGACCTTTAACAAGTACATCGCGCTGGTGGCGCTGAGTCCGGTGCTGGCTTATCTAAGCGAAAAAACCGAAACCATTCTCACCGGCAAGGAATATCCATTTTCGGTGAGCCAGTTGATGAACGATGCCATGCGAGGAGCCATTGTGGCCATTCGCAATTTTACCATTGAAATGCTGTGGATTGCGGGCTTCACCATTGTAGGACTGCTGTTTCCGCCCATCAGTCCGGTGCTGTTTATCGTGGCATTTATTGTGAGTGCCTATTTTTACGGCTTTTCGATGATGGACTACACGAGCGAACGGCACCGACTCAACCTGCCCAAAGGGGTACGACTTGTAAGGCGCAACCGCTTGATGGCCGTTTCGAACGGAGCACTTTTTGATTTGCTGATGCGCTTTCCGGTGCTCGGAATAACTGTGGCCCCGATTTTGGGATGCGTGGGTGCAACTTTAGCGCTGCATCGCAAGTACAACCTGAACGAAAATCTTCAAAACGCTTTGAATCCATGACCACCTTACGCTTCCTACTCCTCACTATTCTCCTCTTTACCGCCGATACCCATTTTTTGCAAGCCCAGGTTGTGGTTGAGCAGGATACGGAAGACAAAAAAGCAGGTATCATTCCCATTCGCATGGCCAATGCGCGGCAAATGTTTCTGGACAGAAACGTGCGCGGCGCCCTGAACGAATACCGTGTTGTGCTCGAAGCCGTGCCCGACCATCCTGCTGCTACCTTTCGGATTGGGGAGTGTCACTACGCGCTCAAGAACTACGATTTGGCCAAAAAGTATCTTCAAACGGCGCTGGAGCTCGACCCCGACGTGCACAAGGAAATTCACTACTGGCTGGGCATGACCCATCACCGGCTGGCCGAATTGGACGAAGCCATTGAGCATTTCCGCACTTTCCGGTCAACCACGGGCAGGGCCAACAACTTTTACTACGACGTGGACACCTATATTGAGCAGTGTCAATTTGCCAAAATGATGATGCAACAGCCCAGAAATGTGAAGATTGACAACATGGGGCGGCAGATTAACTCTCGTTTCGACGACTACACACCGTCTATTACCGCCGATGGCTCACGCTTGTTTTTCACCTCGCGCCGGCCCGATGTGAAGGGAGGTGGCATTGACAGGCGCGGTGACTACAAGTACTTTGAGAACATTTACTTTGCGGAGTTAGACAGTAAATCAAGAGAGTGGACGGCAGCGCAACAGGTACCCGGAAAGCTCAACACCACCTCTTACGACGCGGTTCTCTCAGTGGCCCCCGACGGCAAGAGCATGTTTGTGTACAAAAACGATGCTTCCAGTGCCGGAAACATTCATTTTGCCACGCTTGACGAGGAAACCGGCGAATGGTCGGAAGCGCAAAAGCTGGGGCGCCCTATCAACACCTCTTATTTTGAAAGCTCAGTGAGCATCACTGCCGACGGAAAGTACCTCTACTTTATCAGCGAGCGCCCCGGAGGCGAAGGACAGGGCGATATCTACGTGGCCGAAGGACGTGGCGACAATCGCTGGGGAAAACCCCGAAACCTTGGTCCGCTGGTAAACACGCCCGGCGACGAGAAGTTTGTGTTTGTGCATCCCAACGGAAAGCATCTGTTCTTTGCTTCCAACGGCCACCAGACCATGGGGAGCTATGATATTTTTCGCTGCGAACTGGTGGACGGCGTGCCTTCGCGCCCCATCAACCTCGGCTACCCCATCAATACGGTAAACGAAGAATCTACCTTTAGCCTTACGGCCGATAATCAAACCATGTACATCGCAGCCGAGTACGAAGGCTCTCTGGGCGAGCGCGATATCTTCAGGATTGATTTGAGCAAGTTCAATATTCTGCAGGACGAGGTGGTATCGCAGGTGTATTTGCAGGGCACGGTAACCAACGCCGACAACGACCGCCCTATGCGCGATGCAGCCGTGCAGTTGTTCGACAGCCAGGGCCGCTCCTTGTTTGACACCCGCACCGACCGCCGTGGCGAGTTTGAATTCAAGGTGCTTCGGGGAGAAGTGTACGAGGTGCGCGTTGAGGTGGACGGCTTCCGCCCCTTTACCGAGAAAGTAGATTTGGACAATATTGACCAAAGCCGCCTGGTGGTAAGGAGAACGTTTGGGTTGAGGTAGAAGGTTAGGTTGGGGGGTGAAAATGGGAGGCTCATTTACTCTCTTTACAATTGAGGACGAGTGAGATGAAGACAGCATACTGTCGAACTTCACTTGTTAGCTCTGTTCCAGATTGACAAAAATTCAGTTTCTGTCAAATCATTTCGCAAAAAGGCATTAGAAATCTTGACATTGTCCCATAACCCATAATTACCATACTTAGATACACCGGAAGGAAAGACATGGGTGATTTGTCCATCATTGGATACTCCAATTTCCTTCAAAACCACTCCATCTTCTCTTACTTCTGTAATCAAGCGAGCGAGATTTAATTCTCCCCATCCTTCTACTTCTGTTTCAAGATTCCAATCTATGTAGTACCTCCTGGCTAAATTCATCGGTCTTAGTGCCACATTAAGCGTAATATCTTTGTTGTAAACCATGTTTATATACTCATATCCGTCAAAATAACCAGTTATTGATACTTCAACATCAATTCTGGCGCCTTTGTCAAATTCCACTTCATACTGCCCGTCTTCATCCGTTTTCACAACTTTCACTTCATTTTCTGCATAACTCTCGTCTGGACTATAACCGTATTTCCAGCACGTTACTTTCACAATCACGTCATTAATAGGTTCATTATCATCTGCATTGAACACTGTTCCTTTAACAGAAATGTCTTTTACGTCAGCATTACAAGCGAAAAGAATCGAAATCATTGCGAAAATGATAAGTCGGTTGTTCTTCATCGGTGCCAAATATTTAATTTCGTTAGGTCTTAACATGCAATTGTTTAAACACATGATTCAGAATTTACCATCACGCGAATTTTTACGAACTTTAAGAAAAGATGCTTTTTCGCTGTAATTTAAGTCATGCCTTCATGAGCCCAAGTCTGCCACTCTAGAGATAGCATCTGTTCCCTCCCCCACACCATATTTGTCTTCCATTTATTCAAAATCAGCACAATATAGCAGTTTTTTTTGTGCAATGATGGGTGGAGATATGAGATGGGGTGAGGAAAAACCGGAGGTCCAGGTTGCAAGGGCATATATCACCTCGCCTGGTTGCGTGGTGCCTGATAAGCATAGCCAACGACCCTGAAAGGGTCAGACGGCTATAGAACTAAGTCAATATCGAGGTACGACCCCGAAGGGGTCGAATGTCACCAATATTTGCGACTGAAAGTTATTGGAGGAAGCAATTACAGCTTCACGAACCTCTTCACCTCCAAATGTTCCTCGTTACCTCCGCGCAAGAGATAGGTGCCCGACGGCAGATTACTGATATCAATCTCCTGACGATTTGAAGTCATTGTTCCTTCCTCAATGAGCGCTCCGCTTACGCCAAAAATCTGCCACGGCATGTGTTCGTAGCTATCCCGCTCAAGGAACAGTCGATTAGTGGCCGGTACAGGATAAATATGGAGCGCTTTCGGGTCTTGTGTAGCAACATTTGTGGGGAGAAGAGTAATGGCGCTGAATTCAACGTATTCGGTATTTCCACTGCTTGCTATATTACTGAAACGCACAACGCCCGACCCTGTGGCCTCGCTATCAGCTCCGGTAAAGAAATAAAAACTAAATGGCTGAGAGCCCCCCGGAGGAATCACTGTTGTGGTTGTGCTTACTGTTGGCGCTAGACAAATATCTACACAAAGAGAGGTAAGCCATGTTTCCGGTGTGTACACTTCAGTTCGATTTATTTCAATGTGCACGTTGTCAGTTTCAGAGAGGTTCTTAATCATAACCGGAACAATAATCGTTTCGCCTGGAAATCCATAGCCTATCGTCCCCATATCTTCATCAACAATAATTTCAAAGCTCCCGTTTATTCCGGCATCATTACAATTTGGTGTAATGTCGTCAAAGTAATCGCCCAGCTCACACCACAAATCAGCCGGAGGCGAATTGGCCCAGGTTTGACGTATCTGCACAATGCCATGGCGATCTATCAGATAGGCATGGTTAGGCATTTGCCCGTAGTTCAGCCAAAACTCATTGCATGGACCATCCACAAGAATCTGTGGTATGGGAGTAAAGTGCTCCAGCATTTCATCAATGGCCTCCAGTCTGTCGCCATAGGTAGTGGCCTGACGAATCAGCACACCGTCATCAAAGTTTCGCTGACCGGTCCACAATTGTCCGTTGTAAGGAGAAATGTCGATGTGCGGATGGGCTTCTACGGTGTACACATAATAGGCATTCAACAAATCACCATAGTAATCCACCATTGCATTGATGGGTGCGATCTGATCCCGAAAACGCCAGCAGGAATAGTTGGCTCCTACCAGCAACACAGGTTTGTTTTCCGCTAACACATCGGAAAGATTGACCTCTTCTCCGTCATGAGTGTATAGGGTAAAATCAGCTACTATGTCACCCACCATGTAGCCTTCATTATCCATGATGGCCGGTGCAAGAGGAATGGGACAGATAGAATCTGAAGATTGTGGTTGGGTACTTAATCCAATGTGGGGATCAAGATTTTGGGCTGAGGATACAATAATACTCGACAATACAGCGAATGCCGCAAGGTAAAAAGGTTTCATAATGGTTTCAATGCAGGTTGCCCTAATAATACAAAGACCTGCCTCTTCTGTTCCTGAAACACATGTTGAATATTGGTATCCTAAAAAACGACTCCTCCCTTCCAAACCACTATAAGGCAGCGTTAGGCGCGAACCATTAATTAGAATGCATGCAGTAACCCCTTCTCGACTAAAAGCACTATTAATGGGATAAAGCCGCATTTACCTCCAATCAAAACATCAGCTTTGCGGTGCAGCTATGGGTTTCGGTTTAAAACATGGCCCCCCTTTGGCTCCGAAATGGCCATATTTTTCACAATCCTCAGAAAATTCAGACCAATACGAGACAAAAAGCAAGACCTGCTTCATCAGCTTTGACCGCTATCTTTACTACTGCTCATTCGCTGCCTGACGACACATTCTCAAAAGGAGTTGTCTTACATTCCATGCACCCTTAAGAAAAATGAAAGGTGGGTTTTGTCAGGTTGAGATCTCTTAAAGCGTACTTTGGGTTGGGCAGTCATGTATTGAACCGCTAAACTTTTGCTCCTATCAGCCGAAAAGCCCACGGCAGCAATACCGCGGGCTAAGATAAGCATTTAAAACTGATCATCAGTGCTTTATAAATCTCAAAACTTGTGCAGGGTGTGCACCTATTCTTAACACGTACACTCCTTTTTGAAGGTCTGCAACCGACACATTGTTTTCACCTGTGTGAAAGTAGCCCTCATCAGCGAGACGACTCGCCGAATCAAAAATCTGCCACGGCGTGTTGTCATTACCGAGACCAGCAACCCTCAGCCAGTTTACTGCAGGATTGGGATACAATCGGATTTGCGGCTCATTAACCGACTCCAGACTTGTAATGGTTTCGTCGCTTTGGGTACTTACCGAAAAGGTTACCCATTCTGTGTTTAGAGCGTTGGTTACATTCTTGAATCGCACCACTGCAGACCCTTCGCCGGGTTCATGGTTCGTAAAAAAGTAAAAGGTAAACGATTGTGATTCACCAGGTGCAATAGCTGTAGTTGTTTCGTTCACACCAGGTGACAAACAAATATCCACACACAACGCGGTTAACCATGCTTGAGGAGTGGTAACAGAATCACGCACAATGTCGACGAAGACAAAATCGGTTTCAGACAAATTCCGAATGGTAACCGGCACCATCAGCGTCTGGCCTGCAATACCCTCTTGATAGGTGCCCTGTTCTTCATCCACCTCAATTTCAAAAGACCCAAATGTTCCAATCTCGGCACACCCCGGAGACGGGAGCTCAAAGTACTCCGTGAGTTCACATTGAATGTCCTGAGGTGGCTGATTAAACCATGTATGACGTATTTGTACCACGCCATCCGGATCAATAAGGTAGGCATGGTTCGCAGCCGTACCGTAATTGAGCCACCACTCATTGCAGGTTCCGTCAGCCAAAATCTCCGGAACCACTGGGTCACGCTCAATCATGAATTGAATGTTCTGAAGCCGTTCTTGATACGTAGTAGGCTGCCTCAATAACACACTGTCTTGAAAATTCCGCTCTCCTGTGGACAGAGTACCCGAATAGGGTGAGAGATCGATATGAGGATGGGCCTCGACTGTATAAACAACGAACGTTTCCATTTGGTCCTCAAAAAGCTCTGTGATGTCATTGATGGTTGGGATTACATCCCGAAATCTCCAGCAGCTGTAACTTCCGTTCACTATCATCACGTGCTTACCGGAAGCAAGGATCTGTGATAGCTGACGCTCCTCGCCGTGGATAGTGTAAAGCGTGAAATCAGGCGCAACATCACCAACAAAAAGTCCCACCTCATGAAAACTACCGTCATAAACAGGAGGTTCACAAATTGTGTCATCCATTTCTGGTTGTGATGACACGCCTATATGGGGGAGCAAATTTTGAGTGTAGGCGGAAAAAAACAATCCGGAACAAACGAAAACAGCAAGTAATTGACGAATCATGGCTATTTGGATTTTGAATTAACTCTCTTACGGAATTGCCTGATGCCAGTTTCCATAAACCGACAAAACCAGACATTCAACCAACAAAGGAGTACAAAGCACAGACGAACAAACGGTAAGTGACATATTGTGTAACATAGCATACTCAAATGAAGCCATGCTATGTCTAACTTTGGGCATGCAAAAAATTAAAAGTCTTTGGGAGCGCTACAAACAGCGGGGGGCTATTTCTATCTTTTGGGACGTGGTGCTTTTGGCTATTCTTGTTCTCATTGTGTTACCCGACGGCAGGGTTTTGGTTCAGCGCGGACTGATTAAAACAGGTATCTTCGGGAGCACAAAAGCCAATGAAAAGCAAGCGCTCACTGCAGCGACACTGAACTGGCAACTTGCCGACCTCAACGGTAACAAATTTGTGCTCGAGGATTTTTCCGACAAACCTTTGTTCCTGAATTTCTGGGCTACTTGGTGCGCGCCGTGTCGCGCCGAAATGCCTTCCATCCTCTCCTTGATGGAGCAAACCGGTAACGAAGCGCATTTCGTATTGGTCACCTACGATCCTCCCGAAAAAGTACGGGCCTTTCTCGCAAAACACGATTGGGATCTGCCCGTGTATTTCCCGATGCAGCAAGCGCCTGCGGAACTCGAAGCATCTTCCCTACCCACCACGTTGGTGATCAATGCGCAAAATGAGATTATTCACCGTTCCGAAGGGATGCGGAACTGGGGCAGCGAGCAGGCAGTAAAACTCCTGACCGGAGAATAAGCCTCCGCGTAAATTTTGGCTAACTTGGTGCCATGAGCACACAATTGTTATCCCACCTCAAGATCCTCGATTTCTCATCCGTACTCGCCGGACCGGCCGTTGGAACTTTCTTTGCCGAGCTCGGCGCAGAAGTGATCAAAGTTGAAAACAAAGTGGCCGGCGGTGATGTAACGCGCCAGTGGCGGGTGCCCGGCGAAAACCCCCACACAAAGGCCTCTGCCTACTTTTCTTCGGTGAATTACGGCAAGTCCTATCACTTTCTGGACGTTTACGAGGAGGCCGACCGAAAGGTGTTTATGCAATTACTGGAAGACTGCGACATCCTCATTACCAACCAGAAGCCTTCGTCGCTTACGCGCATGAAGCTGGACTATACGCATCTCAGCGCGATGAGACCGGAGCTTATCTACGGGCAAATCACGGGGTTCGATTCTAACCCCAACCGCGTAGCCTACGATGTGGTGGTGCAGGCCGAAACCGGATACATGTTTATGAACGGAACCCCGGAAACCGCGCCCGTCAAACTGCCCCTGGCTTTTATGGATTTGCTCGCCGCACATCAGCTCAAAGAGGGGCTGCTGGTTGCTTTGCTTGAACGCGCAAAAACGGGTAAAGGGGCGTATGTACAGGTTAGTCTGGAAGGCGCGGGCATCTCCTCTCTTGCCAATCAGGCCAGCAACTACCTGATGGCGGGACACATTCCGCAGGCCATAGGCTCCCTGCACCCCAATATTGCGCCCTATGGCGAGATTTTCACCACTGCCAACAAGCTGCCCGTGGTAATGGCTGTGGGTAGCGACCGGCAGTTTAAAACCTTGTGCGAGATTTTGGGCTGTACAGAAATTGCCGAAGAACCGCGTTTCGAAACCAATCCACAAAGGGTAAAGCACCGAGCCCAACTGCATGAATCTCTATCGCCCTTTTTCGAAAAATTCGGTCGGGATGAACTGATGCAAAAACTCATTTCACACAACGTGCCCGCAGGGGCTGTGAAGAACATGGAAGAGGTGTTTCAATCTGAACTTGCTCAGGATTACGTGTTACGTGAAAAAATTGATAGTGAAGACACACGAAGAGTCCGTTCGGTTGCGTTTAAGTTGAGTTCTAACTAATTCCTGAACAAGCATGATTTGCATCAATTCACCAAAATTACTGACACTTGCATTATGCTTATTTTTTCTGACGGGAACGGCACTTCATGCCCAACCACGGCTCTCAGTGGACGCTTCGGCCATCTGGAACAGCAACTGGAACCGTGGAATTGGCGACTTAACCGTACCCGGAGCACCCAGACAACTGGATTTGGATTTACCCTTTGCTTTTGGGTTGCGGGGCGAGTACCTATTTGGAAGATTTGCGCCGTACGTTCGTGCACAATGGTTGCAACGCCGCATGAGACTCACCAACAGAACAAGCAGCTCTGCATCGCTCAACCACAACACCTATGAACTTCAACTTGGTGCAACATGGTACATGCCCATTGCCACCAACACGCGATTTTTTGTGGGGCTGGGCGGTGGAATCGATTTAATGGCTCCCGGCAGCGACCGTCTCAGCGTACATTACTTCGCACCCCCAATGACCTTTGGAATGCCCATTGCTTATCCCGGAGATGTTGTTCAGGAAATTTTTTCGATTCGTCAAACCGACAATCTCAACTGGAGCAGTTCAGCCCGCTTCGGAATTGAGAACATTTTTGGGAAATGGGGCGGCATACAGTGGTGGTTTGAAGTCCACATTCAATGGCTGCACAGCTACAGCTACCAATTGGAAAACAGTTTCGGTTCTACTTCTTCAAAGTTGTACCGAGCACACTACGGCGCAGCCGGAATTTCGTGGGTATTACCCAATAAGCAAGCAGCAATAGAGTGACGAATTCAGAACTTTGAAAGCTGTAATTGCCACCTTGACTCGTGTACAAAAAGCCAAAGCCATCGCATTAATCATCATAGTGAAACCGACACTGTAAAATAACACATTGCTGATTAACTCCTTTTGTTCCTGACACTTTGTAAACCAAACGGTGCTCGCCGGAGATTCGTCGCGACCAAAAGCCTTTTAAATCATGTTTCAGAGGCTCCGGTTTCCCTCGACCTTTAAAGGGGTTTTGCCGGATATCACGAATAAGTTCCTTGACTTTGTTCGCCACGTCAGGGTCGTACTCGAGCCAGTAACAAAAATCCTCCCAACCGTATGGAGTGAAACTGATTTGCATCCTGATTCACAAACTACTCGTCCGGGTTGAAGGTCTTGAGATTGTTGTCTTTCAGCTGCTGAAGCGAGGCCTCCAGTCTGTGCCTGTTGGCGCGGGTTGAAAGCAAATGTGCGGTCTCATTTAGCGAGTTGTACTCTTGCATTGACATGATAACAACAGCATCATCTTCGTTTCCTCTTGGCACCACAAGAAGCTCAGAAGAACCAATCACCAAATCAAGGTATTTCTTGATATTCTGACGTAGCGAGGTAATAGTAACGGCTTTCACGATTCTGTACTTTTTAATGTACGCTCAAATGTACGTAAATTTTGAAACCAAAGCAAACTCTTGTGAGATGTTAACTTGGTTTTCAAAGGCCTTCAAGCACTACACAAACTTCTTCCGCTGTTTTTCCAGCAAATCACGCAGCTTCTTTGCTTCTTCAGTGCTGATTTGCAAACCCACGCCCACCTTTCTTCCGAGGTGCTCAAACGCGATGCGCTCGCCGCCAATCACCCAAAACGAGTCTTCCATCACGGTTACAATGGAGCGCGGCGCCCGCTCTACCACTTCAAATTGGGCAATGTTGTCGAGAAAATAATCCATGCGTTTGCCATAGCCTTTGATGCTGCGCTTCACGGAGAGTTGTCCTTCCGAAAAGCGAATCAACTCTACTCCCCAAAGACGCCAAAACAAAGCACGGCCAATCTGAAACTCAAAATACACCCAAAAAAACAGCAGCACCACAATGGCCAGTTTGGTGTCGCGTGGCAAGTCGGCTCCAAGCTGAAAAATAAAATACAAACCGGACGCCGTCCACGCGAGTACCCAGGCCATCAACAAGGTTTCTTTCCAGCGCTCGCCTTTGGCCGAAATCGCGATGGAAGTAAACTCCGGCGTGAGCTTGTAACTGATTCGTGGGCTCAGGTATTTTACAGCACTCATGGTGTTACTTTGGCTCTCTCAACAACCTGTTTGTAAAGTGCTTCGTAGCGCGGAACGATTTTGGCCACATCAAAAGCCTCCGCCCTGCGACGCGCCTGCTTGCTGAAATGCGCGTACATCTCTTCGTCGCTCAACAACTTAATGGCATCGCGGGCCATGCTTTCCACGTCGCCTACGTTCGACAAAAATCCGGTTTCACCGTGAATGTTCACCTCGGGTATTCCTCCGGTATTCGTTGAAATCACAGGCACACCACAGGTCATGGCCTCCAGCGAGGAAAGCCCAAAACTCTCTGATTCCGAAGTAAGAACAAACAAATCTGCCAAGGCAAGGATATTTTCGGGTTGCTGGAGCTTACCCAAAAAACGAATGTCGTTGCAGGTTCCCAGTTCGCGACACATGTGCTCTACCATGCTGCGCTGCGGACCGTCGCCCACCAGCAGCAATTTGGCAGGCATTTGGGCGCGCACACGGGTAAAGATTTCTACCACATCCGGCACGCGTTTCACCTCACGGAAATTGGAAATGTGTACCAATATTTTCTCTCCATTGGGAGCGTAAATACGTTTTTCTGAACCTTCCTTGCGCTCCGGGTAATGGGCCACATTCACAAAATTCGGAATCACTTCAATGTCTCTCGAAATGGAAAAATGCCGGTAGGTATCGTCGCGCAGGCTTTTGGAAACCGCCGTCACCGCGTCGCTCTGGTTGATGGCGAAGGTAATAACCGGCTCAAACGATGCGTCCTTGCCCACCAGCGTAATATCGGTGCCGTGCAGGGTTGTGATAAAGGGAATGTAAATGCCTTCCTCCTTCAAAATCTGCCGCGCAGTATAGGCAGCCGAGGCATGAGGAATGGCGTAATGCACGTGCAGTAAATCGAGCTTTTCGTACTTCACCACATCCACCAGTTTGCTGGCCAAAACCAACTCGTAAGGCGGGTAGTCGAAGAGCGGATAATCACTCACGCGCACTTCGTGGTAAAAAATGTTCTCGCCAAATGCACCCAACCGCGCGGGTTGGTTGTACGTGATAAAGTGAATTTCGTGACCTTTATCGGCCAACGCCTTTCCCAACTCCGTGGCTACCACACCACTACCCCCAAAGGTGGGATACAATACAATTCCTATCCGCATCTTCAAACTATTTACTGCAAAGGTAGCCTTTCGCGCCCACAGCTTTGCGGGAATTGAACCCGAAGCTTGAAATCTCAGTCCAGCAGCGCGTCGTAAATTACCTGCTGAATATTGGTTCGGATATTCAACTTGGTGAGTTTCTTGTTTTCGGCGGTTGGATACACGCGGTTGCTGAGAAACACGTACACGAGTTGCTTTTCGGGGTCGGCCCATGCCATGGTTCCGGTGAATCCGGTGTGGCCGTATGTTTCAAAGGTCACGCAGTCGCAGGTGGGCCCCGGACCTTTATCCATCACAGGTTTGTCGAATCCTGCCCCACGCCGCAGTTTGTCTTTTTCGCTTTTACAATACTGGCAGCGCGTGTATTCTTCAAGTACTTCCTCGCTCAGGTAGCGCACGCCATTGTACACGCCCTTGTTCACAAAAAGCTGCATCATGGCCGCTACGTCGTGGGCGTTGGAAAACAAACCGGCATGACCGCCCACACCGCCCTGCATGGCGGCTCCGGGGTCATGTACATCTCCGTGCACCAGTCGCTTGCGGAAAGCCCTGTCGTACTCAGTTGGGGTGATAACATCCGTAGAAAAACGCTGAAGTGGCAAATACCCGATGGTGTTCAGCTTCATAGGCTCGTAAAAATGCGTGGCCACATAATCCTGCAGGGGCATTCCGCTGAGTTGCTCCACGATTTCCTTCACAAAAAAGTAGCCAATATCGCTGTACGCGTACTCACTTTGCTTCATTTCCTGCTGATTGCGAAGACGGGTTCCCAAAATCCGGTGAATGAGGGTATCGCTGTGCTGCTGCTTCATAAAAACGCCTTCGGCCACGCGAACGGGGAATTCCTCGTTTTGCACCTCGTTGTAGATATCTGCCCGAAGCACCCCTTTTTCCAAGGTTTTCTGGTAGAAGGGAATCCACGGAATCAATCCGGCGGTGTGCGACATTACCTTTCGCAACACCAGTTTGTGGTAGGGCGAATCGGCCGGGATCCAGCTCAGGTAATCGCCCAGGGTGCGGTCAAGGTCAAAAAGTCCGGCGTCCTGAAGGTGCATCAGGGCTGCGGTTGAGGAGAGTATTTTGGTGAGCGAGGCCAAATCGTACAAATCATCGTTGGTAACCGGATTGGTATTGTCGTAGGTGTGGTACCCGAAACTGCGCTCGTACACCACATGCCCGTGTCGCGCTACCAGCACCTGACAACCGGGATAGGCCATTTCGCGAATGCCTTGTTCGGCGATGCTGTCAATCTGCGCCAGTACCGCGGCATCTACCCCCCACTCTTCGGGAAGTCCGCGCGGAAGACCCTTGGTTTTCACGCCCGACCGACTTCCTGCCGGAGCAAAATCGCCCAAACCAACCGGCAAGCTACCCTGCAGCGGGCTTCGGCCGGCGAGGGCTTCGGCCACCACCTGCCGCGTTTCGCTGTTGTCCTGATAGGCCACCACAAGGGCGTCGAGCTTTTCGGCAGAGCGCAATTGCAACAGGGCGTATGGATTGCCAAAATGCACCACACCTACGCGATTGTCTTTGTTGAGCAGGTTGATGCATGCCATGGCCTCTGAGGTGAGTCCGAAATTCTTTTTGGTATTCTGGCTGGTGCCCATTACGTTCACGATTACCTTGTCGTAGCCGGCAGCGCGCGTTAGCAAACGATCCACAGTTTCGCGGTCGGGTGCGGACGGTAATTCCACATAATCTTCCCAGCCGTATTGCTCCAGTGCTACGCGGTAGGGTGTATGGTCTTTTCCGCCGAAACTCACCACAAGCACCTTTTCGGAGCCATCGGTGGCGAGGGGCAGAAAATCGTTTTGGTTCACGACCGGCGTAAGAGCCCCGCGTACCAGTCGGCGGGTGAGTGATGCCGAGCGCGGGTGATTGAGGTCTTCCACCAGATTTTTCACCTCAATGGGGCGATATTCGTGTAGGTCCACCCATGCCTTGGCCCTGAGGATGCGCAAACAATGTGCGTTGATTTCTTCCTCGGTTACATCGCCTTTTTCGAGCGCCTCTTTAATGAGCTTTACCGCTTTGGGCACGTCTTCGGCAAAGAGCAGCACATCGTTTCCGGCAAGCAGCGCCTTGAGTTCGGCCGTGCCGGGGGCAAATTGGGCGCTTACACCTTTCATATTAAGGGCATCGGTGATAATCAGCCCCTGAAAACCCATTTCTTCGCGCAGCAGGTCGTGCACAATTTTTCGTGACAGCGTGGAGGCCCGTTTTTCGGTATCGTCGAGCGCCGGAACAAACATATGGGCCACCATCATGCTGGCCAGTCCGCGGTCAATCAGCTCCCTGAAAGGATAGAGCTCGAGTGAATCGAGTCTTTCGCGGCTGTGGCGAATGATGGGAAGTGCGTGGTGCGAATCGGTATCGGTATCGCCGTGGCCGGGAAAATGTTTGGCGTTGGCCAGTATGCGCTCATCCTGCATTCCCTGCATGTAGGCTGCCGATTTGAGCGCCACGTTTTCGCGCAGTTCACCAAAAGACCTGCTGTTGATAACCGGGTTCACTGGATTGTTGTTGACATCTGCCACGGGGGCGAAGTTGATGTGCATGCCCATGCGTTTAAACTGGCGGGCAATTTCGCGGCCCATTTCGTAGATGAGCGCATCGTTGGGCAGCGCGCCGAGGGTCATCTGACGCGGAAAGGAGGGCGTAGAATCCAGCCGCATACTGAGGCCCCATTCTGCGTCCATCCCAACCAGCAGCGGAGTTTTCGCCGCATCCTGCAAGCGGTTGCACATGTACGCCTGGCGCACAGGCCCACCCTGAAAAAAGATAAGTCCACCGATGTGGTGATTGCGCACCAGCGACTCAATTTGCTGAATATGTGCCTCATTGCGGTTGCTGTAGGCCGCAACCATAAAGAGCTGGCCGATGCGCTCCTCGAGCGACATGGCCTCAAAGGTTTCCTGCACCCACGTTTCATGGGTTTGCGGGTTCTGTTGTTCCGGAAGCGGAAAATTAGCAGCCTGCCAGCCACCCACAATGGGAAGCGAGCAAACAAGTAGGAGGAGCGAAAGCGCGTGTTTCATAGCCTGTGTGATTCAGCGAAATTACAGCTTCTTCAAACCGCATACCGAAACCGCCGAATCATGTTATTCACAGGGGAGGATGGATTGGGGGGAGTGCTTGAAAAATTGAAAAACTTCAGGAGCACAATGGAATTCTGTGTGCCGCAAAGATTCGACGCCGTCTCACGCCCTTTCCGCTCTCCTAAAACTGCAAAACACAAAATTCTGCAGGGTATCAAAGGGTGTTTTGTGGTCTGTGGTGATGCACTTGATTTTTTCGAAGTGGTTTTTGAGGCGCCGGGTCATGGATGATTCGGAGTACTGTTTGATTTCAATGCCGCTGCATTTTTTGGGGCCTTGTTCAGAAAAGGTGCCGATAACGAGCAGGCCGTTGGGCTTGAGGCTTTGCCGGGCGGTTTGCAGGTATTGGGTGATTTCCTCCTCGTTGGTGAGAAAGTGAAAGGCTGCGCGGTCGTGCCAGAAGTCGTATTGCCCCGTGGGTTGAAAAGCGGCGGCGTCTGCAACCATCCATTGTACGCGTTGGGCTTTGTCGCCCAGTCGTTTTTTGGCGCGTTCAATGGCTGCTGATGAAATATCGAGAACGGTAATGTCGGTGTAACCCAATTCGAGCAGATGGTCAACGAGGAAGCTATCGCCACCGCCTACGTCAATGATTTTTGCGTTGAGCGGCACCTTGAGTTCTTTGAAGAATGCCAGGGAGGTTTCGGGTGTGGGCTGATACCAGCTTACTTCGTTAAGTTCCTTGGTTTGGTAGATATTCTCCCAGTGCTTTTTTCTGTGGAATGGCTCCATTTTGCAGGGTGGATTGAGTAGTGGCTGAAAGGTACGGAAAATCATGGGGCTTTTGGAATTGGGTTGTTATTGAGGTTTCTCTCCCGAGACAGATTTCTCTCCCGAAATGCTTAGGAGCAGGCTACTTCGCAATTCGTCTTTCGTTACTGCGGTCGAAACGACAAAACACTTAAACTCGAAAACAAAACCCCAATCGCACCCTGTTGTCATTTCGACCTGAGCGCTAAGGAACGAAGCACGTAGCGGAGAAATCTCATCTATATCATGGTTTATCTCATAAGAGATTTCTCCACTCCGCAACTCCTAGCGTCGTTGCTGCGGTCGAAATGACAACACGGTGGGTTAGTATTTTTTTTCCAACGCAGCCAGGTCCGTTGGACGCTGACTGGTTGGTGGCAAAACCCACCCCAACCCCGACCTTCAAAACTGGGGTGTACTCAAACCCGCATTTGTCGGGGCCACCCCTCCGGTGGAGGTGATGATAATCGTCGTCTCATTTCGGACTTGTTCTTTACTGTGAACCGGATTTCGCCGCTCCCGGCGGCTTACTCTTTTCCCGTATTGAGAAGGGTTAGGGGTGTGTTTCCCTCTTGAGAGGACCGGGGGTGTGTCAACCTATTTTAGGACGAGACCAAGGGTTACCCCAAAAACAAGTTTCCTCCGCTCCCCAAATATATCCGGGGAGGGAGGAAACTCCAACCACAAACCCGAAGTCCGAAAGAAATCGGACCCGAATTCCGCCAGGGGCGCCCAAGCCCCCGGCGTATTTTTATCGCAGCTCAGGGCGCAGAGCCCAAAGCCGGTCAACCAACCTTACAAAGGTGGCCCATATCCTCCTCAAAAAAGCTGACTCCCATCATACCCACAACTGATTTTCATCATGTATAGCAAGCCCGAGGGCTTGTTATACCTTTGCGCGGTGCAAAGCCGCGGAATGATTTTGATGCTGGCCTCTGTGGTGCTTTTCGCCACGGTCAATGTGTGCATCAAATTTTTGAGCGACATGCCCACGCACGAGTTGGTATTTTTTCGCTCGGTGGTTCAACTCGTCCTGTCGGCAGGTTTTGTCATTCAGGCGGGCATTCCGTTTTTCGGTAACAACAAACCCTGGCTCATTACGCGGGGCATATCGGGCATGGTGGCGCTTTTTCTGTTCTTCTACACGCTTCAGAATATGCCCTTGGCCAGTGCCACCACCATTCAATACCTCTCACCCATTTTCACGGTCATTCTTGCCATTTTCATCAACCGCGAACGAGTCCGTCCCATCCAGTGGATTTACTTCAGCATCGCCTTTGCCGGTATTGTCCTCATCAAGGGCTTTGACCCGCGGGTTACCACGTGGCTACTGGGTGCAGGTGTGCTGTCGGCGCTGCTGTCGGGGGTTGCCTACAACGCTATTATGCGCTGCAAATACACCGACCATCCTGTAACCATCGTCATGTATTTTCACCTGATAGCCGTTCCGGTGATGGGTGTCTGGACCTTTGCCGACTGGGTGATGCCCACCGGTCGCGACTGGATTCTCCTCGGAATCATCGGGCTGCTTTCACAGTTTGCACAGGTGTTTATGGCGCGGGCACTGCACGCCGACCAGGCAGCGAAGGTCACTCCGTTTAAGTACGTGGGAGCTGTGTTTGCCGTAATTCTGGGCTATACCATTTTCGACGAGCGTTTGCAATGGCTCAGTTTGGCGGGCATCGGACTGGTTCTGGTGGGCGTGTTGCTCAACGCGAGAGTAAAATCTATACGCGCAGTTTCCACTACCGGAGCTTAGTGTCGTGATAACCGTAATTTAGTCAGCCCAAGCTTTGTCCTTTTTCTCTTTTTCTTCGTTGGAAAAGCCTCACGTAGCTATGGCTATGCTGCGTTTTTCCGCCTTGAAAAAGATGAAAAATTTCTGCAACTTAACTGACACAATACGATGAACACGACACTAATGCGTTGGAATAAGTCGCGAGCCCAACATGGCCATGGGAACGGGCAGCAGAACGCCGGTAATCATCACCCAGTAAGGATGGCAGGTAATCACAAAGAAGTTCAGCAGCACCATGAACAGCAGGATGTTTCCCGCTACAAATGCCGGTTTATTGCTGTAGCGACAAAGCCACTTGGCCATCATTCCGGCAACAAAAGCTCCCAAGGCCCAGGCCAATAACGGAAAAACAAAAACCATTTTCGGTGCCGTACTGAGGTAAGCGCAGATGTTATCGGGGTTCATGTCTGCCGGGGGCGGAAAAAAGAAATGTCCCAGAGCCTCAATAAGCGCAACCACTACTCCACCCGCCACCAGGGCGGCAAGCACTGCAAGCACAAAGCGCAAAGTTGGGTGCATGAGGTTGGTTTGAAGCCGCCAAATTACGCAAATAGCGCATCCAAACTACAGGAGGGCTCAAAAGCAACATTTGCAAAAACAACAGGCACCGGTATAAACCCGATGCCTGCCCCTGTCGCAACCTGCAACCACCTCAACGCAAACTAAAGTGAAATCCATGCGGATAGCGCACCTCAAACTCGTAGCTGAGTTCGCGCCTTTCACCCGGTGCCAGTTCCAGTTCCCACTTCATGATACCGCTTCTTTCGTCCACTTTGGCATTGCCACTTTCCAGCAGCGCTACCGATATGGACTTGCGGTCTGAGAGCGGGTACTGGTCTTCCACAACCATCTTTACCGGCACCTGTTTGTTGTTGCGCAGGGTAATGTCCCACGCTGATTTTTCGCGGATGTTGTTGCCAATTCTACGGCGGTCGTACTTTTTAGAATTGCCCTCGCGCTCAACCACAAGCGAACCGTCGCGACCAAGCGAAATACTCAGGGTATCCTTACTGAAATGAGCGTCAATGTAGGTCTCACCTGTAAAAGTTCCCTGGTAATAAATGGAGGCCTTGCCCGAGAGCAGGTTCAAATCACTCCAATTGGGAATATCGGCCGTGAGAAACACATCGCGTTCCAATGCGGGCATGGCGTGATAGACATAATCTACAGGCACTTCCACCGATTTGATACGAATGCTGTGGTCCTGACCGTCTGACGGAACGCTGTAAGGTATTTCAATGGCGTATTCCAAGTTGGTGAGCGTGGACTTCATCGAATGCGCAATAAAGTCGTGGATAACCGGCTCCGTCTGAATGGCCGCTCTGGGCGATCTTGTGGTTCCTCTAACCTTTACGCCGTCTATGTAATACCAGTTCTTATTTTCAAAGGAGCTAGGCACACCACCTGTGTATACTGCGACCTCTGACAAAGCGCTTCGCGGAGGCAAAGACACAATGTCTTGACGTGTTACAGAACCTCTGTCAGCATCAATGAGTGGCGACGCATATTCAACCACCTCAAATTGTGAAAGGCCTATAGCGGTGGGCGCTATCAACACTTCCTGGTAGGTGGTACCTCCTTCCTTCACCCGTACTGAGCTGAGGGTTTTGTTTTCATATCCCACAAATGAAACCTGTATGGCGTAGAAGCCTGGGGCCAGAGGTCGGAAGCGGAATGATCCATGAAAATCGGTAGTGGTACCACTCACCATCTTACCGTCCTGCATAAGCATCACGTTTACAAATGGCATTGGCTCCCCCGTTTCTATGTCGGCAACCATGCCACTCAAAGCAGAGGGGCCTCGCGCGGTGTTTTCGGGCACGTATGGACTCCCCCTGCCGAGAAACCAGGGTTTCATGGAGGGTTTCTCACCCGATAGTCCGGGTTTACCCGAGGAGAGCGTGATGTTTACTTTGTCCCAGTCTTCGCCCGAAGTCTGGAAAACATTGGCCTGATACACCACGCTGAGCGGTTCATTTACTTCCGTCACCCGAAAATCATAGGTCGGAACCCATCCGGCGGAGGGAATGAAATACTTTACCGAAAGCTCCTGCTTGCGGGCGTTCTTAACCGTCACACCCACGTAGAGCCTGCTGTACACCTTGGTTTCGAGCGCAACGAGTTTGCTCGTTTCTGTGCGAAGGTCCTGGATACGTTTTTCGAGGCTTTCGGATTGAGCGGAGAGTTCCAGCCGCTGCGCGCGAACCTCGTTGAGGCGCTCCCGATAGAGGTTTGCGGCCTCGCGAATTTCGGCTACGGTGGTTCCGCCGTCTTTTAAGGTAAGTTTACTGTTGTCGAGCAGAAATCGCTCTTCAATGGCAAAAACATCCTGGCGGTTTTGAATTTCTTTCAGTTGAAAAAGAATCTTTTCAATCTGTTCCTCCATCCGTTTTTCGTCATCGGTTTTGAATCGGAAATTGGATTCGTTGGTTTGGTGCGACACGGATAGTATGTCCATATCGGCGCCGGGCAGTACCTGTAAACTTTTTGCATTCAGCTCTAGAGGAAGTTGCTTGAATGCCAGTACATATTTACCCGGAGCGAGCTGCAGGGTTGCAGTGCGGGTTATTTGTGCTCCGTCAAAAAAGACGGTTACATCGGTTAAAGTTGAGCGAACCTCAACCGTATCGGTGCTGCCGTAGCTTTGGGCAATAATCAGCAACCCGAAGAGCGTACATAGCTTTTTCATGGCGAAAGGTTTTAAGTGAGTAACTCCGTTATGTGAAAGAGCCAGGCAGGCGCCAACCTTTAGCCGTTTGCTACAAGATACGCCAATAATGCACGCAATGGAATGATTTTACGTGAAGTGAAGTTATGGAGCAAGCAACGGTTACAAAGAGGGGGATTGCGGAAGGCGCATAGAAGTACCCTCCAAAATACAGGCAAACTGAAGACAAAGCTGCTCTTTTTTGGTCATTTCATTCGATACTATCAAATATCTTTGTTTGATATTATCAAATAATGTTGTAGTTTTGTATCAAACAAAACGAGCATGATTACCAAAGAACATCTGGCCGATGTGATAGCAAGTCAAAACGAGGTGTGGACCAAGGCCGACGAAAGCACAGCCCGGGATAAACTTGCAGATGTACCATTGGTAGAAGGCTTTGCGCGTATCATCACCGGAATTCGTCGTTGTGGCAAAAGCACATTACTTCGTCAATTGCTACCACAGGCCTCGGGTACTACCGTCTTTATCAACTTTGAAGACCCCCGTCTGTCGGGTTTCGACAAAGAGGATTTTACCCGATTGGATGACATATTGAATAGCAAAAAAGTCAGGAATCTATTCTTTGATGAAATACAAATGCTACAGGATTGGGAATGGTACGTGCGGCAAAAACTCGACGAAGGATACAAACTAGTGGTAACAGGCAGCAATGCCGGTCTGTTGAGCGCAGAACTCGGCACAAAGCTCACCGGAAGGCATTTAAGCACGGAACTCTTTCCGTTTTCATACGCGGAGGCCCTGCGTTTTCGGAGTAAGAAAGACAGCCTTGAGGCGATGAAAGAATATTTGCAGGACGGTGGTTTTCCTGACTTTCTGAGATTGAAAGACCCCAATATTCTGCAGCAGCTTTTCAACGACATTCTGCTGCGCGATATAGCCGCAAGATATGGCGTGAGGGATGTGAACGCCCTGCGGAGGCTGGCTTTGTATTTACTAACCAACATAGGCAAACCCGTTTCGGCAACCAAGCTAACATCGCTTTTCAGCATCAAGGCAGTCAGCACTGTGCTGGAGTACTTTTCTCACCTTGAGAATGCCTACTTGCTACAGTTCCTGCCGAAATTCAGCTACTCCATGAAAGCCCAAATACGTAACCCTAAAAAGGTTTACACCATTGACCTTGGTCTTTTTACGCACAATTCGGCGAGCTTTACGGAAGATTTGGGGCGCAGATTGGAAAATCTCGTTTTTCTCCACTACCGGAGAAAAGGAAAAGAGCTCTATTACTTCCACGAACAAAAAGAGTGCGACTTTGTGGTATTCGAGAAAGGAAAAATAGCAGAGGCTGTTCAGGTGTGTCACCAGGTAAATGAAGACAACCTGCAACGCGAAATAGACGGATTGATCGAAGCCCTTGACTTTTTTGAACTCAAAGAGGGCTCAATCATCACGTTCAATCAATTTGATACATATCAGGTTGACGACAAAACCATCCGGCTCATCCCGGTAAGAGAGTTGCTGCTCGGGCGCTCGTGAAGGAATTACATATTCCTCCTGTACTGCCCTCCTACCTCAAACAGCGCGTCTGTAATCTGGCCCAGTGAGCAGTATTTGCATGCTTCCATAAGTCCTTCAAAAATGTTCTCGTTGCGGATGGCCTGCAACTGGATATTCCGAAGGTGCTCGGCCGCGAGGTCTTTGTGGCTATTCTGCAGTGTTTTCACTGTTTCGATCTGGGCTTTCTTTTCTTCCTCTGTTGCACGAATCACCTCACCGGGCACAATCGTGGGCGAGCCTTCAGCACTCAGAAACATGTTCACACCCACAATCGGAAACTCTCCTGTGTGTTTCAGGGTTTCGTAGTACAGGCTTTCCTCCTGAATTTTTCCGCGTTGGTACATGGTTTCCATAGCGCCTAATACGCCACCGCGTTCGGTAATGCGGTCGAACTCCATCATCACGGCTTCTTCCACCAGGTCGGTAAGCTCTTCGATGATGAAACTTCCCTGAAGCGGGTTTTCGTTTTTGGCCAGTCCCAATTCCTTGTTGATGATAAGCTGAATGGCCATGGCACGACGTACGCTCTCTTCGGTTGGAGTGGTAATCGCCTCATCGTAGGCATTGGTGTGCAAGCTGTTGCAGTTGTCGTAAATAGCATAAAGCGCCTGAAGCGTGGTTCGAATATCGTTGAACGCAATCTCCTGCGCGTGCAGCGAGCGACCGCTGGTTTGAATGTGGTACTTCAACTTCTGGCTGCGGTCGTCGGCACCGTATTTATCGCGCATGGCTTTGCTCCAAATACGTCGGGCCACACGACCTATTACGGCGTATTCCGGGTCAATTCCGTTGCTGAAGAAGAAGCTCAGGTTGGGCGCAAACTTGTTGATGTCCATACCCCTGCTCAGGTAGTACTCTACGTAAGTAAATCCGTTGGCAAGGGTAAACGCGAGCTGCGAAATAGGATTGGCTCCCGCCTCGGCAATGTGGTAGCCACTGATACTCACAGAGTAAAAGTTTCGCACGTTGTGGTCAATAAAGTACTGTTGGGTATCTCCCATTAACCTGAGCGCAAACTCGGTGCTGAAGATGCAGGTATTCTGCGCCTGGTCTTCTTTGAGGATATCGGCCTGCACCGTGCCTCGCACCGAGGCCAGTGCCCTGGCTTTGAGCGGGCCATACACATCGGGGGGCAGCACCTGATCGCCTGTAACACCAAGCAGCATGAGGCCCAATCCGTCATTTCCGGCGGGAAGTTCACCTCGGTATGCCGGACGCTCAACGCCTTTTTCCTTGTAAATGGCTTCAATCTTTTTGTTTACCTCGGCTTCCAATCCGTTTTCCTTGATGTACTTTTCGCACTGCTGGTCGATGGCGGCGTTCATAAAGAAGCCCAACAGCATAGGCGCCGGGCCGTTGATGGTCATTGACACCGAGGTTCTGGGGTCGCACAAATCGAAACCGCTGTACAGTTTCTTGGCATCGTCTAAACAACAAATACTCACCCCGGAGTTACCGATTTTACCGTAAATGTCGGGGCGCTCTCCCGGGTCGCGACCGTAGAGTGTTACACTGTCGAAAGCCGTGCTCAAACGCTTGGCCGGCATGTCGAGGCTCACATAGTGAAAGCGCTTGTTGGTGCGCTCGGGGGCTCCCTCTCCAGCAAACATCCGGGTGGGGTCTTCGCCTTCGCGCTTAAAGGGAAATACACCGGCTGTATAAGGAAACTCGCCGGGTACATTCTCCTGAAGGTTCCACTCAAGAATATCGCCCCAGCCGCGAAAACGTGGCGTACTCACTTTTGGAATCTGCAATCGCGAGAGCGACTCTGTGTGGGTTTTTATCTTGATTTCCTTGTCGCGAACCTGAAACGAGTAAAACTCGTCTTTGTATTGTTGCTTTTTTGCTTCCCAGCCGTTGATGACGTCGAGGTGCTTCGGGTCGAGTTCCTTAAGCAGTTCATCATAGGCAGCCTGAAGGGCTTTTTTGGCTTCAGGTTGGTCATCGCCCAGGGTATCCATGCTTTCTTTCAGGGCGTACAACTTTTGGGCAATGAGACTTTGCTTTCGGGCTTTATCGTTGTAGCCACGCACGGCTTCTGAAATTTCGCTCAGGTAGCGAACGCGTTTGGGCGGTATGATGTAAACCTTCTCGCTCATTTCATCGCTTGCCTCAAGGTTGCTTTTCAGGTCAGCTCCTGTTCGCTCAACAATTACTTGAATCAATGCTTTGAAGAGGGCGTTGGTTCCGGGGTCGTTAAACTGACTGGCGATGCTCCCAAACACCGGAATCTGTTCATCGGGTGTATCCCAAAGCTGGCGGTTGCGCTTGTACTGCTTTTTCACATCGCGCAGGGCATCGAGGGCACCGCGTTTGTCGAATTTGTTGAGGGCAATCACGTCTGCGTAATCCAGCATGTCAATTTTTTCGAGCTGACTTGCAGCACCGTACTCGGGCGTCATCACATACATGCTCACATCGCTGTGGTCCACAATTTCGGTGTCGCTCTGCCCGATTCCCGAGGTTTCGAGAATAATCAGGTCAAAACCCGATACCTTGAGGATATCCACCGCCTCGCGGATGTGCTTGCTTACCGCGAGGTTGCTCTGGCGCGTTGCGAGTGAGCGCATGTAGCAACGCTCACTAAAAATACTGTTCATGCGAATACGGTCGCCGAGAAGGGCTCCTCCTGTTTTGCGTTTGGAGGGGTCAACGGATATGATACCGATGGTTTTTTCGGGGAAATCAATCAGAAAGCGCCGCACCAGTTCATCCACCAAAGAGCTTTTTCCTGCTCCGCCCGTTCCGGTAATTCCGAGGATGGGAGTAGTGGAAGATTTGGCGGCTTCGGCAATTTCTTTGAGTTCATTCTGAATGTCGTCGGGGTAGTTCTCAGCCGCCGAAATCATGCGCGCAATGGCACGATGCTCACCCGATTTGAAAGTTTGGGCTTCTTTCTGCACATCCTTTCCGGTGGGAAAATCTGAGCGCTCCATCAGGTCGTTAATCATTCCCTGCAATCCCATTTTGCGACCATCGTCGGGGTGATAGATGCGGGTAATTCCGTAGGCTTCGAGCTCTTTAATCTCTTCTGGCAGAATGGTTCCACCACCGCCGGCAAAGATTTTGATGTGGCCGCAGCCGCGCTCGTTCAGCAAATCGTACATGTATTTGAGGTACTCTGTGTGTCCGCCCTGGTAGCTGGTCATGGCAATGGCTTGCACGTCTTCCTGAATGGCGCAATCCACCACTTCCTGCACACTGCGATCGTGGCCCAGGTGAATCACTTCGGCTCCGGTGCTTTGAATAATGCGGCGCATGATGTTGATGGCTGCATCGTGTCCGTCGAAAAGTGAGGCAGCGGTTACTACTCTGATTTTATGCTTGGGTTGATAGGGTTTGGCTTCGATCATCTGTTCGGAATTTTTGTCCTGAAAATCGCCTGATGCGGTTGGCAAAATTAAGGTTTTAACGCCGACCCTTTGGAAGTGTTCCTATCGTAGTAAACAGCTCTATTTTCCTGACCAAAATCATGGTCTTTCCTGACGCCTGTCATGTTTGCAATACAGGACGTTAACTACCTTTGATTCATTAACTTGTAAAACTCGAAAATCATGAAAAACCCCCTGCTTGTTTTGTTATTTTTGACAGGTCTGACCGTATCTATGAAGGGCCAGGGTTTTGAGGTAGAACCAGAACCCGCTGCCATGCACCTAACCCGTGTTTATCATAACATTGTTGCCCTTGACGACGGACGGGTCTTGGTTGTTGGTGGACATACGCAAGGTTTTCAACTAACCTCGACGGCTGAAATCTACGACCCTGAAACAGATTCGTGGGAGCTACACCAAACTCCACACCCGCATGACAATTCGGGGTTTGCCAAACTTCCTGACGGAAGATATATGTTCTTTGGTGGGTTTGGGGGCGCATCGGGCACCAGCCGCACCAACACCACAACCATCTATGACCCCACCGATGACAGTTTTACATCCGGCCCTACCATGATTCATGCTCGGGCACTGAATAATGCGGTGGCACTCAGCGATGGCAGAATACTGCTTGTAGGCAGTTGGTTTGTTTCCGGTGAAGACGGAGAGTCTGAGGTATATGACCCAAGCACAGAAACTTTTACACCTGTTGGGATTCCCTATTACAACAGGAGCCACACTCCTGTGTTTCCAACCGATGATGGAGGGGCTTTGCTCGTATCGGGTTACAATCAGGGCGCCACTGTAAAGTACTACAACGTTGTTGAATTCAACGGCATAGACCACACGTTCACTGAAGTACAGGAGTCTATTTTTGACGACGGCCAACAATGGTTTACTCAATGGAGCCCAAATTTCAGAGATGTAAACGAGTACCGCATGTCAGATGGTAGATTTGCTATTCTGACCTATCGGGAATACGACTGGTCAAACCGCGAGTACGCCATTGGTCTGATTGATCCGGTGACCAAAACCATCGAAAAACTGGAACTCCAGACCGAGATCCCTAACTACACCGGGTCTATGTTTTCATGGGCAACCCAGTTTAACCCCGTTGTTGATGCCGAGAACGACTTGATGTATTTGTTTTCAACCCGCACGAGTGATGACATGTTCCAGGTGAGACTCATCACTGTAAACCTTCAAACCGGAGAGGTAGATATTCCTGAAGGCTCCCACAGCTTTGGGTACATTTTTAGCCTCTCTTCCAATGTATGGACGAACAACAAAATCTTTGCAACCGGAGGCTCAATTGCCGGTAACAACTTTAACCTCTCAGATTTATGCCAATCTATTATCCCCACTTCAACCGTGTCTGTTGAGGAGTTGAACGCGTTTATGCCTGCACTGTATCCCAATCCGGTTCGTCAGGGTGGAACACTGTTTCTCGATTCGGGCGACAACGCAATTCGGCAGTGGCAAGTTTTTGATAATTCCGGAAGGTTGGTGATAGAGGGCGACATGAATGGCACCACAGGACAAACAGCTTTAAGCATTGCCGGTTTATCGCCGGGAATGTATCTGCTTCACTTGCACCACTCGCGGGGTATCGGCTCGGCCAAGTTTGTGGTTGAGTAAAACCGAAAGCAAAAGGCTTGTCGATAACACAAAAGCGGGCGCTATGCAGTAGTGCCCGTTTTTTTATGCAGATTATTCTGTCTCAAGGTTTCGACACAGATGGTAAAAACCTCCATTTAAATGGAGCAAAGCGGCTTGTTAAGTACAAACTGGCGGGGTACATTTGTCTTGTTGAAACAGGAAAACAAATCGGCTCTGTTCATGAATATGGGGGATAAGGGCAAGCAAAGTGTGCATGCGCGGGTACAAGGTATGTGTTGTGCCATGTTATTGGTTGCATTGGTTTTTTCTCCGGCTTTTTCACAGAACACAGATCGCACTGCGGAAGTAGAGTCGTTGCTTGATTCTGCAACTGCCATTATGTTCAGTAATCCGGCAACAGCTCTAACGCTGATTGAAGGTGCGCTCGAAATTGCGCGCCGCGAGAATGACTTATCGCTGACTGCTGATGCCCTGCATAGTAAAAGCATTTATCATTGGAACCGTGGCGAATTCCACCTTGCCAGCGAAATAGACCGGCAAACCTTAAAAATGTTCCAATCTCTAAATGATTCGGCAGGAGTGGCATACACCCTGAACAGTTTGGGTGTGTCGCAAATCGAATTGGGGCTGCACCATGAAGCTCTTAAAAACCTCCTTGCTGCCCATGAAAAAATGCTGGCACTGGAGGATTCATCGGGTGTGCAAATGGTCTTGGTGAATTTGGGCGTGGTATTCGAAAAAATGGAAGATTTCGAAACCGCGATGCACTATTACGAGAAAGGACTGGAATGGGCATCGCAGCTTAATCTACACGCTGAAATGGCCGATTCGTACAATAATATGGCTGAGATTTTCATGCAGCGTGGTGAATTCGAGAAAGCATACGACCTATACTCCAGAGCATATCAACTATTTAAAACCAACGGCAATCTTGACGGCCTGGCGCTGGTTACCTTAAACCTTGGCGACTATTACCGCAAGACAGAAAACCTTGAATTGGCAGAAAAGATG
>SKUL01000345.1 GCA_007129985.1 Flavobacteriales bacterium | reverse complement strand
TTCGGATGTACAGTGGGTAGCGGCCTTCAAAAAAACCGAAGAACCCAACGAGCTCAGCAAGTCGGGCTACGACCTTCTCCCCTACGTATCCAACTACATGCCCACGGAAATGAACTCCATCGTGTTCTATGCCGAGCTCTATGGAACGGATGATAAACTCGGAGCAGACGAACCTTTTTTATTGGTGTATTACGTGGAGAATCACGACACCAAACAGAAAGTGGAAAGCGTTTTCTCTCGCACCAAAATGAATACAAACAGTGTGATTCCCATCATGAAGAAGATTGATATCCGAAATCTTCGGTCGGGAAATTACTCTCTGGTGCTCGAAGTGCGCGACAAAGAGAACAACTTAGTTTCGACGCAAGCCAAATTCTTTCAGCGTGCCAATATTCACCTTCAAGACAATCAGGAAGTGGATTACACTGAAAGCATCGGTGACAAGGCATTTGTTACCAGCCTGAATAACGTGGATACCCTCTACGAATACATCAACAGTTTGATTCCCATCGCTGGCGATGGTGAGGCTTCACTGATCCGCAGATTCCACTCCAATAAGAATCTGGACAACATGCAACGCTTCTTCTATGCTTTTTGGAAAAAACGCGATGAGTTTGCTCCCGAGAGGGCGTGGAATGAGTATCGCGAACTTTTAAGTGAAGTAGAGCAGCGCTACGGAGCGCCCAACAGAAAAGGTTACGAAACCGACATGGGGCGCGTGTACCTCGCTTATGGGCCGCCTGACGTTTTTGTTGATCGCCCCAGCGAACCCAATGCCTACCCCTACCAAATTTGGCAGTATTTCAGGGCTGATCGCTGGACCAATGTGCGTTTTGTGTTTTACGACCGTACCCTGCTGATGCACGATTACGAACTTTTGCACTGTGACAAAATTCCGGGTGAAATCAAAAACCCGAGGTGGGATATGTTGATTCACCAGCGCGATACGCCTATGAATGAAATTGACCGCACCCAGTCGCGCAGCCACTTCGGCGGTAGAACGCAGGATTTCTTCCTGACCCCGCGTTAAGGTTGAGCACCCCTTTTATTGCATAGATTTGCCACTGCATGCAAACGGTGGTTGCTATACTCAATTGGAATGGGCTTTCGTGGCTCCAAAAATTCCTTCCTGATGTTGTGCGCTACAGCCCCGAGGCGGCTGTAGCGGTTATTGACAACGCTAGCACAGACGAAAGCCTGGCGTGGATTAAATCGCATCACCCTGAAGTTCAAATTATTCAACTTGACCGCAACTACGGCTTTGCAGGAGGGTACAACAAAGGCCTCGAAAAACTGGAAGCCGAGAACTTTGTGCTTCTCAACTCCGATGTTGCAGTTACCCCCGGCTGGCTCGCCCCCATGCTGCTTGCAATGGAGGGCAATGGTTGGGATGCTCTTCAACCCAAAATCCTTTCCTTCCAGCAAAAAGACACCTTTGAATACGCGGGTGCTGCCGGTGGATTCATTGACCGCGATGGTTTTGTTTTTTGTCGCGGACGAATGTTCAACCACTTTGAAAAAGACGAGGGGCAATACAACAAAGCATCAGAAGTTTTCTGGGCCTCAGGTGCCGCCTTGCTGGTAAAAGCACTGTCTTATCGCGAGGCCGGAGGACTTGACGAAGACTTCTTTGCCCACATGGAAGAAATTGATTTGTGTTGGCGGTTGAAAAACAAAGGAAAACGCATAGGCTATTGCCCCGATTCCGTTGTGTATCACGTGGGTGGTGGAACGCTAAGCAAAATCAATCCGCGGAAAACCTACCTCAATTTCCGAAACAATCTATACCTTCTGGTAAAGAACTACCACGGAGGAAATCTGGGCGTGAAACTTTTTTGGAGGATGTTTTTGGACGGACTCGCAGCCTTCAAGTTTTTGTTTGAAGGGCAGTTCAGGCACTTTTTCGCTGTATTCCGGGCCCATATGTCGCTCTATGCCAATCTCGCCAAATTCCTCAAAAAGCGAAAATCACTGGCACCGGGCATTAAAATCAATCGGCACAGCGGATACTACAAACGAAGCGTGGTGTGGCAATACTTCCTCAAGGGTAAAAAACACTTTCTCAATCTACATCCCGACGATTTTACGGCTTTCGGGAAGTGAGGTGGTTGATTGCGAGACGGTAGCCATCCAGCCCCAGGCCAACAATCAAACCTGTTACATAGGCTGATAACAACGACCTGTGACGTTCAGGCTCACGTGCGTACACATTGGAAATATGCACTTCGATCACAGGAATTTGGACCGTCTTTACTGCGTCGGCAATGGCCAGCGAGGTGTGCGAATAAGCCGCGGCATTAAGCACCAAGCCCTCGCAATCGCTGCCAAGTTGCTGAATGGCATCCACCAACTCACCTTCTACATTACTCTGGTAGTAAGCAAAATCCACGTCCGGAAAAACGGATTTCAGCTCGGTCAGGTAGTCTTCAAAACTGCGGTTGCCGTATATATCGGGCTCCCTTTTGCCGAGCATATTCAAATTGGGTCCGTTGATAATTGCAATGCGCATAAAGCAGGCGTGTTCGTTATGCGGCTAATTTAGCACCATTGGCCGAAATCGCCGAACAATCATGAATTGGAACATTGCTATCAAAGGTTTTTTGCAGTACGCACGTCTTGAAAAAGGACTGTCGGCCAAC
>SKUL01000177.1 GCA_007129985.1 Flavobacteriales bacterium | reverse complement strand
GCAACGCGCCGAAGCGGAACTGCAGGACGCGCTCTACCAGATTCCCAACGCACCCCATGCATCCGTGCCGGCCGGAGCAAGCGAAACCGACAACGAAATTGTAAGAAGCGGCGGCAACACCCCTTCGCTCAATCAGGAGGCACTGCCACACTGGGAAGTGGCCCGCAAATACGGACTGATTGATTTTGAACTGGGTGTGAAAATCACCGGTGCAGGTTTTCCTGTTTACACGGGCAAAGGGGCTCGTTTACAGCGCGCCATGATTAACTTCTTTCTGGACGTAGCCGCAAAGGCGGGTTACCGCGAAGTGCAACCGCCACTGCTCGTAAACGAAGACTCAGGCATCGGTACGGGCCAGCTTCCCGACAAGGAAGGACAGATGTACCACGTGGGCGCGGATGACCTCTATCTCATTCCGACCGCCGAGGTGCCCCTCACCAATATGTACCGCGACGTTATTCTGAAAGACAGCGATTTTCCTGTGAAAATCTGCGGCTACACCCCTTGCTTTCGTCGCGAGGCAGGCTCTTACGGTAAAGACGTGCGGGGCCTGAACCGCTTGCACCAGTTCGATAAGGTTGAAATTGTGCAACTTGCACATCCCGAGCAATCTTACCAAATTCTGGAGGAAATGGTGAGCCACGTAGAAGGGCTGCTCCAAAAACTGGAACTACCCTACCGCGTGCTGCGTCTCTGCGGTGGCGACCTCGGTTTTGCCTCTGCCCTCACCTACGACATGGAAGTATATTCTGCGGCACAGCAACGATGGCTGGAAGTGAGCTCTATCAGCAACTTTGAGACTTTTCAAAGCAACAGACTGAAGCTTCGTTTTAAGACAGACGACCAAAAGAAAACCACGCTGGCGCACACCCTAAACGGAAGCGCACTGGCCCTGCCGCGCATTCTGGCAGCCCTGCTCGAAAACAATCAGGGACCGGAAGGAATACGTATTCCTGAGGTACTCGTACCTTACACCAACTTTTCAATCATCGGAGAATGAACAAAACACTCACCCATAGCCTTGTGGGAGTATTGATGGCCATGCTCGTAACCACGCACCTGCTATCAGGTTGTGGCAACCACGCGCTTAAACCCTATGTTCAAACTGTTGACAGCCTGAAAACTGTGATGAACAAGCTCGAAAAAGAATTCGCCAAAATTGACACCACCCGTCACCGTGCGGCCCGCGATACCGTGCGGATGCAGATGGAAAACGTTGAGCGCTTTTTCCTGACCCGCGGTGATACGATGCCCCGTCACGTGGCCGTAAAGCTGTCGGATTATCGCTTTGCCTGGAAGGGCTATAAACAAATGGACGGCGATTTCCTTAAACTTAGAAACGAGCTTCGTTTTACCCAAAACCAGCTTCGCACCTTGCACACCGACCTTAAAAACGGCGTACCCAGTGAAGTTCTCGCGAAAAAGTTCGTGGCACAAGAAAAAGAAGTGGTACAGCGTTTGGACATCGGAATCACCGGTCTCACCACGAAACTGAATAACTCCTACCAGAAGTACCTTGAATTGAAACCCGGCATGACACATCTGGAAGACAGCCTGAAAAACGTTCCGAACCTTTGAGAAACGCCTCGCGACATATTTTCGCCCTGCTCACGCTGATGGGCTTTTTTCTTTGCGGAGAAACTCCCATCGCTGCTCAGCCCACCAGCGACTCACAGCTGGCACTTTACTATTACCAAAGCGGCGAGTTCGACAAAGCGGTTATGTACTATGAGCGGCTTTACGACCGCGACCCAAGCGACGTAAATTACGGCTACCTCCTCACTTCCTACACCGAGTTGGAGGATTTCAAAAACGCCGAAAAGCTGATTAAAAAGCAACTCAAACGCAGTCGCGATGACGCGCGCTACCTTGTGGACCTCGGGCAACTCTACACCCGAATGGGAGAGCCGGCCAAGGGCAAACAGGAATACGACCGCGCCGTTAAAAACCTGCAACCCAATCAGCGGGAGGTGATTAATCTGGCCAACGCATTTATCAAGAAAGGTCTGTACGACCAGGCCATGGCGACCTACGAGCGCGGCAAGAAAATTCTGAAAGACGCCTACCCTTTCAACTACGAGATGGCCAGCCTGTACGGAATGATGGGCGATTTTGAAGCCATGGTTGACCAATACCTCGTGCTGCTCGACTTCAGTCAGGCTTATTTGCAAACCGTGCAGAACGCCCTGAACCGATACATTGATTTTAATGAGGAGCGCGAGAAAGTAGAGCAACTGCGTGTAAAACTGCTCAAGCAGGTACAGCGCTCTCCCCAAAACGACACCTACGCCGAGCTGTTGATTTGGCTCTACACCCAGAAAAAAAGCTTCAACTCTGCGCTCATTCAGGTAAAAGCACTGGACAAACGCAAAAACGAAGACGGCAACCGGGTGATGAAACTGGCGCAAATGGCCACCACCAATCAGGATTTCAAGACCGCTGCCAAAGCTTACGAGTACATTCTTACCAAAGAGCCGCGTTCGCCTTACTATATCGCCGCGCGGATGAATATGGTAAGCGCCCGAAAAACAGAACTGGACCAAAATCCTGCCAGCAGCCGCGAGGACTACCTCGCACTGGAACAACTTTATCTCTCTACGCTTCTGGACCTTACGCGCAACGCCAATACTGCCGATATGATGCGCGAACTGGCCCT
>SKUL01000381.1 GCA_007129985.1 Flavobacteriales bacterium | reverse complement strand
GCATCTGCATCGCCTCCGGCATATTCTTGCTGATGCGCCCCATCGGTAGCAATGTTGAGCACAGACTGCGCGTGGCCGGCCATGTACACGCGGCCAACCGTATCTACTGCGAGCGCTGTTCCGGCGTCGGGCAGGGTATCGCCGTAATAGGTTCCCCAATGCAGTACCGGTACCGGGATGGGGTCAACCACGAGGGTTTCACCCTCCTTTAAACTACGCGGATTAAGCCATTCAAGGCCAACAACAAGTTGCCCGTTTCCCTGGCGAATGGTGCGATAAACCACCTCCGCTTTTCGCTTGCCAGGAGCAATCCAACTTTCGGGAATGGTTTCAACAATCTGTTGGCCCGAGATTTCAAAGACTATTTCATCACCTTGTACACTGGCCCGGTCAAAACCTTCATATAGCATTTCAATTTGGTGGATATCTGCATCTGAACTTAGCACGAAATCATACTTTACGCCACCTTGACCTTCACTCTGCACGGCACATTTCAGGTCAATCCCGGGATATACCTCTTTGATGGTAACCTCACCGTACTGCGCCACCGAAACGCCTCGTCCGCCGGAGGTGCCGTAAAAATTGAGACGACTTTGCAGTTCTTGTTCTTCCAACACCTGCACATCTTCAGACGCGCCCAGCAACCTCATGTCCAAACGGTGAAAGCGAAGACCTTCTCCCTGGGGCAAATAGGTATCGTAACGTAAGCCATTGCGATGAAGCTGCACGTTGTAGCCTTTTCCGGAGGCCCATAGGTGTGTGAGCTCAGTATTTGGCTCAAAGCGCTGATTGTGAATCTGCCCTTTGTTGGGCATCCACCCTTCGGAACCGGTTACACTTTGAATATTCTGTGCGTCGGATTGCGCGAAATTCGCCATTGCTGAAAAAAACAATAGCGAAACGGAAAAGAGACTTTTGTAAAACATAGCTCTTGTGTTTTTATTTTGTCACTGTCATCAGCCGGACAACACAAAAAAGCTAATCTTCGTGCCCTTCAAAAACGGAAACACGCTGCAAGATAATGAATTGAACAGTAACATCGCGAAACAAAATTTCGCAATTTTATACATGTCAGAGCGCTTTTGCACCCCGTAAAAACCTATGCAACTGATATTTACGGCAGTCCAAAAAACACATTCAATCCCTCGAAAAAGGACGGATAATCAACCTGATATCGCGGTTGTAATTGAAGAAGTTGTAGGTCCAGTTAAAAAACACCACTACCCGGTTTCTAAACCCAACCAATGCCATCAGGTGCACAAACATCCACACCAGCCACGCAAAACCTCCCTGAAGCTGTTGGCGCGGTAAATCGGCCACGGCGCGTTTGCGGCCTATCGTAGCCATAGAACCCAAATCTTTGTACTTAAAAGGCTTGAGCTCTTTTTTATCCTCGTTGCGTAGCAGGTTTGAAGCCAGGTGCTTGCCCGCTTGAATGGCAACCTGCGCAACCATGGGGTGGCCATTGGGGTACTCTTCCGTTTCCATATAGGCCACATCACCGATGGCAAAAACATTGTTGCAACCTTGCACCCGGTTATACACATCCACTTTAATGCGTTGCTGACGCGCCATCTGGTCGGCAGAGAAACCTTCAACCGGCGCGCCTTTCACCCCAGCGGCCCACACAAAGGTTTGAGCAGGCATGGGCTTTTGACTTGTTGTGATGGTTTTCCCGTCGTAATCTTCAACCTTGGTATTGAGCCAAATCTGCACGCCCAGATTCTCCAGGTATTTTTTGGCGTGGGCTGAGGCATTTTCACTCATGGATGCCAGCACACGGTCTCCCGCCTCCACAAGGTGAATATTCATCCGGCGAAAATCCAGGTCCGGATAGTCGTTTGGAAGCACGTGTCTGCGCAACTCGGCGATGGCTCCGGCAAGTTCAACACCCGTAGGGCCCGCTCCAACAATCACGACATTCATCAGGCTCTCTCGTTCCTTCAGATCGCTGGTGAGCAAGGCCTTTTCGAAATTCTGCAAGAGCAAGGAACGAATGTTCAGCGCCTCGGGTATGTTTTTCATACCCATGGAAAGCGACTCAAACGAGGCATTGCCAAAAAAATTGGTGGTTGAGCCGGTGGCCACCACGAGGTAGTCGTATTGAAGATTACCAATGTCTGTCTGCACCTCGTTTTTTTCAACATCTACACCCGTTACCTCACTCATTCGGAAATAAAACTCGTGGCGTTTGATAAAGACCTTCCTGAGGGGATAGGCGATGGAGTCGGGTTCAAGGCCGGCAGTAGCAACCTGATAAAGTAGCGGCTGAAAAGTGTGGTAGTTGTGCTTGTCAATCAGCACGGTTTGGAAGCGCCTCGCGGGCAGACGTGTAATGAGTTGCATTCCTCCGAAACCACCGCCAATCACCACCAACCGGGGAAGATTGGTTTCGGGGATATTCATGCCTTCAGCGCTTTTTAACATAACCGTGCTATTTCGCGCAAAGATACACGTGGATACATCTGAAAATTTGACAACTATCCCCAAAAAATTGAAACAGTGCATTCACGGCCTTTCCCTCGGTAATCCTATTCAAAAAAGATCGTTTTGTACTGTGCAATGCGAATGAACTCTGTGGCCTCATCCTTGGCAAGCCGGGCTTTCATGAGCCAATTGGATTCGTCGTATAGGTATTCTATCCTGCGAATACTCTC
>SKUL01000142.1 GCA_007129985.1 Flavobacteriales bacterium | reverse complement strand
ATTAGTCCTTTTTAAGGAAGTGACCGCGGAATTGCAGAGGAAGCAGCGCAGCGGCCGATTCCGTGCGATATACCTCCCCTTCTCCACCCTGAAAAATAACGGGATATGGGTCCGACTGGTTCATCTCGTATTCGCTCATCACCTGACGGCAACTTCCGCATGGCGAGACTGGCTGCGAAACAGGCATATCTTTTCCGTTGGCAAAAATGGCCAGCGCAAGGATAGAAAGGGTTGGGAATTTCGCTTTGGCTGCGAAGAGTGCCACCCGCTCAGCGCAAAGTCCCGATGG
Source organism: Flavobacteriales bacterium (assembly GCA_007129985.1). Classification (GTDB taxonomy): domain Bacteria; phylum Bacteroidota; class Bacteroidia; order Flavobacteriales_D; family SKUL01; genus SKUL01. Next base: position 2,375 of record SKUL01000142.1, on the reverse strand, counting down.
GTACGCGCCGTTTTCCTGATTGTTTCCGGTAACGATTTCGCCGTTTTCGAGCAAGACGGCCGCACCCACATGAAACCTTGAATAAGGAGCGTAAGCCAGAAGAGCCGTCTCTGCTGCCATGTTCAACAGCTTATTCTCAACCTCGGGCAAGGCATCCCTGTCGGGAAATACCTCTACTTTAATTTCAATGGTTTGCGCTTTCATAACGTGGGCCAAATTACGAATTTCCGTTTCCGAAGTGCTTCTCGGATAACCCGAAGTTCTCAATTTCGTAACATGATTGCGGAATAATTCTAATTTTGCAAGCTTACCTGCATGAACATTGAAACCCTTATAGCCGGATTTCAGCCGATTTCGCTTGCTGAAATGGATGCTGTGCGCTTAATGCAGCGCACGGACACCAAATATCTATTCTCGCGTACGCTTTTAGCTCAGGTAATTGAGGGTATAGCAGGTGAGTATCGTGTATTGGAAGTTAACGGCGTGCGCTGCAACCGATATCGTACACTTTACCTCGACACCTCCGAAAGGTCGTTTTACATTCAGCATCAAAACGGTAAGCGCAATCGCAGCAAGGTGAGGTTCAGAAAGTACGTGGACAGCGACCTTTGCTTTTTGGAGGTAAAAAGAAAAACCAACAAAGACGAAACCATCAAGCAGCGAATTGTTGTGGATGACTTTCGCGAAGAATTGAGTGAAGAGCAGCAAGAGTTTGTGCTGAACCACGCCGGCGTTGAAGATCACTTGTTGCCGCGTTTGTGGAATACTTTTAAGCGCATCACTTTCGTAAACAACGAGCGTCAGGAGCGACTTACGATGGACTACGATCTGGAATTTTCTTTCGGCGACCAACGTTTGGAGTTACACGACGTCGTTATAGCCGAGCTGAAGCAAGAGCGCATGGATCGGCTCAGTCCTTTTGCGGAGGCTGCCAAAAAAATGAAGATACGACCTACCCGGCTCAGCAAGTATTGTATTGGATCCGCCATGTTAAACAAGCATTTGAAAGCCAATAATTTCAAGCCAAAAATTAGAACCATCAAAAAATTGAGTAATGACCTGGTTGCATGACTTTTTGCTGAATTTTCAGCCCGCCGGTTTAGTTCCCGCTGTTCAGTCGGGTATTGAATGGTTCCGAACAGGTAGTTCCGGTGCTTTGGAGTTTATGGGCACCCCTATTTTTGAGGCCAAAAGCTTTCTGAGAACCATCACGCGCTTTACTTTTAACCTGGTTGCGGTGCTCATTATGGTGCGGTTGATTTACTACCCCATCACCAAGCGAAAAGACTACTTGTTCACCTATGTGCTGATTAGCGTAAGCATCTTCTTTTTATGCTCGCTACTGGAGAACGTAAAACTTGAACTGGGTTTCGCACTGGGGCTCTTTGCCATTTTCGGCATCATTCGCTACCGAACGGATACCATTCCCATCAAGGAAATGACCTATCTTTTCCTTGTAATCGGCGTATCGGTGATGAACGCCCTGGCCAACGAAAAGGTAAGTCTCTCGGAGTTGGTAGTAACCAACGGGGCCATCATCATTGTGGCTTACGCACTGGAGCGCGTTTTCCTGCTGAAGCACGAAACGACCAAGAAAATTACCTATGAGCGCATTGACTTGATTGTGCCTGAAAAGTACAACGAATTGATGGCCGACCTCACAGAGCGCACCGGGCTTCACATCAACCGCGTGGAGATTGGAAACATTGATTTTCTTCGGGATACTGCCAACATTCGCATCTATTACTACGAAGACGAGCAGACGCACTCCTATGAGGACCGCGGTTCAAGCGACGACTAACTTTGGCTGAATCAGCTTTTTGACTGAAGGAGCACCACCGCCTGCGCAAAAACACCTTCTTCACGTCCCACGTAACCCAGTTTCTCGCTAGTGGTTGCTTTGATACTCACATCTGAGCTTTCGACACCACAGATTCCGGCAATAGCTTCCTGCATCTTTGGGATATGCGGATTGACTTTGGGGGCTTCGAGGCAAACAGTAGAGTCAATGTTGCCCACTTCAAAATTCTTGCTGCGCATGAGCGTAATCACCTCCTTCAACAATTCTTTGCTGTCTATACCCGCGTATTTGGGGTCGGTATTGGGAAAGTGATAACCGATATCACGCAGACTTAATGCACCGAGAATGGCATCGCAAATGGCATGAAGCAGCACATCAGCATCTGAATGCCCGAAAGCACCTTTGTGATGTTCGAGTTGTACGCCACCTATCCAGAAAGGGTGGCCTTCACGAAGTTCATGCACGTCGTAACCAAACCCGACTCGAATCTTCATTCCTAATCGGGTGCAATTTCACGTGTACGACCTGAATTCTTAAGGTCGTCAAAACGCAAACGGAGACTAAAGCGAAGGGT
>SKUL01000037.1 GCA_007129985.1 Flavobacteriales bacterium | reverse complement strand
TCACCATGACGGCTACCCCCATTCCGCGAACGCTGCAGTTTTCGATGATGAAGGCCCGCGACCTGAGTATCATCAGCACGCCACCTCCCAACCGACACCCTGTGCTCACCGAAGTGAGGAGTTTTGCCGAAGAGTGGATTGCGGAGGCCATTCAATACGAAGTGAGCCGTGGAGGGCAGGTGTTTTTTGTGAACAACAAGATTCAAAACATCGGCGAGGTGGCATCCATGATTACGCGTATTTGCCCGGGCGTAAAGGTGGGAATCGGGCACGGAAGAATGGCCGGCGAGGAACTTGAGCAGATGATGCTCGATTTTATGGACGGGCTTTTTGATGTGCTGGTGGCTACCACCATTGTGGAGTCGGGGATTGATATTCCCAACGCCAACACCATGATTATTATGGATTCCCATAAGTTTGGTTTAAGCGATTTACACCAATTGCGGGGCAGGGTGGGGCGCTCGAGCAAAAAAGCCTTTTGCTACCTGATTGCGCCACCGGTGCAGCACCTCAACGATGAGGCCCGCAAGCGTTTGCAGGCCATTGAGCAGTTTTCGGATTTGGGCAGTGGAATCAACATCGCGATGCGCGATTTGGATATCCGCGGCGCCGGTGATTTGCTGGGTGCCGACCAGAGTGGATTTATATCGGATGTGGGATTTGATACCTACCAGAAAATTCTTGATGAGGCCATACAGGAGCTGAAGGAAACCGATTTCAAGGACCTTTACCTCGGCGAGCCAACCGAACAGGTAACGGATGATTGCGCGCTGGAAACCGATTTCGAAATTCTTATCCCCGACGACTACATCGTAGATACCACCGAGCGATTGAGGGTTTACCGCGAGCTGGATGACTTATCCAATCGCGAAGATCTACTGGCCTACCGCAGCAACATGGAAGACCGTTTTGGGCGCATTCCCAAACCCACGCTCGACCTTTTCCGCGCCATTGAACTGCGCTGGATAGCACAGCGTATCGGCTTTGAGAAACTCGTGCTGAAAGGGGGCAAGCTCATAGGGCATTTCGCTGCCGACGAAGACAGCCCTTACTTCCAGTCAGAAGCCTTTTCGCAGGTGCTGAAAGTGGTGCAACATCAACCCCGCGATTACAAGATGTACGAGAAAAACGGAAAGCTGCGCTTGTCTTATCCCGCGGTGACATCTATTGACGAAGCGATAGACGTCCTCAACCCGATGTTGCGCGTCACTGAGCCTTCGTAAGACCCAAATCCCGACTGTTTTCAGTCAAAGTGCAACGCAGAAAATAGACTTTAGAACCAGACTAATCAACGTAGCGCCATTCGCGCCGCTCCTTGTTATACTTCAGCCTGTGGTCGGGCCACTCAATGATGTTCTGGTCGGGGAGGTAGCGATTCACGTTGCCCTCGGTAACCATCTCTTCGAATAGCTGAAGGCCGTAGGTTCTGAGATGATCTTCGTCCATGATGGTGGTATTGAAGATCTCTTCAAAGGTTACCAGTTCAAGGTCTTCATTGGTGGTGAAGCGCCCGCCTAAACCGCGTTTGTCGCCTTCAAGGCTTCTGGCGGGCCGGATGAGGTAGTAGTAATGCACACCATCTTCGGTGCGGTGGTGATACACATACTCAAACAGAGGTGCGCTGCGCACGTAGTAGGCTCTGAACTCAGGATTGGTGCGCGTAGCTTGTGTAGCGCGCGAAGGCCGCCGGTAGATAAAGGTGACCATGTTGGTGAGGAGCGTGTCTTTTTGATTGCCCGGAAAGTACTGCTCCACATCGTAGGTTTTGCGGGCTTCCTCAACGCGGGCCAATTCTTCCTGCCAGGCGTCCTCGTCGGTGTAGAAAGGATTACACGCGACTGCCAGTACAGCAAACACCCAGATGCTCAAAAGTCGTTTCACTGCTATCATAAAGTGCGAGAAAGGTAAAAAAAAAGCCGGAGGTTTGAATGCCTCCGGCTTTGATAAAGTTAGTTTGGTTATGCCGGACTAGTTGTACGGAGTAAGCGCACAGTTCCAGTCAACCCAACCCTGTGTCCAGTCTTCGGTACCGAAAGCACCGATAAAAGGTACCTGGTCAAAGTAGCTGGGCAGTCCGTCGAAGTTGGCGCCGCTGAGCAGCATAGAACCGCTGTTGGGCAATACGTTGGGCGTACCGAGGTCGAAAAGTGAACCATCAATACCTGCATCTTGCCAGCTATCTACAAGCTGGTTGCCCCAGCCCGGGGTGTTGAACCAAGCGTTGATGTCGAAACCATCGGCATCTGTTTTCAGTGCGTTACCGCGTGGGTTGTTGGGGTGTTGGGCACCGTTGGCAGGAGCGTCTGCAAAGATGGTTCCAGCCGAGCCGTATCCGTTTCCTCCCCAGTGGTTTACACCGGCAAGGATGGTGTTGCGTACGCGAAGCTCATCGTTTTGGGCGTTTTGAGCTGTGTTGGCCTGGTTGATGAAAAGACCGTCGGGGTAGGCAGTCATAAAGGTGTTGTGAATTTTCAACTTGTTGTTTCGACGCAACTGAGCGGCGTGCTGAAACTGCAGGCTGATGGGCGTCTCACGGTCTTTCTTAGGTCCGATGATGGTTACGTTAGAGAAAGTTCCTGATGTAAAGGGGGCATTGTTCGAACCCGAACCGTCGTTGTCCACCTCAAATCCGTTCGATCCGCTTTGGTCGGCGAGGCTGGCTCCGC
>SKUL01000289.1 GCA_007129985.1 Flavobacteriales bacterium | reverse complement strand
TTGTTGACCGCGGATGTCGCCTTATTGTTGAAAGTGGCGCAAACCTTAACCTGGAGCGCCATGCTCGCATCATCGTTCGCAAAGGAGCTGAAATGATTATTGAATCAGGGGCAAATGTTGAGGCCGGCAGACGACAATTGCGAACACGCTCCGGTGGCACTATTGTGCAGTAGAGAGCAACTAGTACGCTCGTTCGTTTCGCCCTTCGTAGTAATTGATGAAAGCTCGGTTTACCACCTTGTTTCCTCCCGGAGTGGGGTAGTTTCCTGAAAAGTACCAATCGCCTTTGTGATCAGGGCAGGCCGCGTGAAGACCTTCGAGTGTTTGGAAAAGGATTTCCACCTCGCAGTTAACCGAAGGTGGTGTGAGCAGCTCCGAAATCTTGGCCGAAACCTCATCCGCCGTAAAGGGAGCATAAATCTCCTTCACGTAGTTCTTGATTTGCTCTTTGGGCTGCTTCTGCTGCTCCTTGCATTTGTTGTACACCTCGTCAATCACGTGGCTCATGCCTCTTTCGTGCAACAGGGCAATGGCCGCCTGAAAGGCCACAAAATCGCCCAACTTGGCCATATCAATTCCGTAGCAGTCAGGAAAGCGGATTTGAGGAGCCGATGAAACAACCACTATTTTCTTGGGCCCGAGACGGTCTAATATCCTGATCACACTTTGGCGTAAGGTGGTACCCCGCACAATGGAGTCATCAATCACCACGAGGCTATCCACACCGGGCTCAACCGTGCCGTATGTGATGTCGTACACGTGCGCCACCATATCATCGCGGGCTACATCGGCGGTGATAAAGGTGCGCAGCTTGGCGTCTTTGATGGCAATTTTTTCAACCCGCGGCCTCCACGATAGCACTCTTTTGATTTCCTCAGCGTCGTTGATTTGCAGCTTGGCGATATGCAAAGCCTTTTGCTCGTTGAGGTAATCCTCCATGCCCTTTACCATACCGTAGAACGCGGTCTCGGCGGTGTTCGGAATGAAGGATAACACCGTGTGTTCTAGGTCGTGGTCAACCGCTTTGAGAACCTGATCGCAAACCAGCCGGCCAAGTTCGAGGCGCTCGCGGTAAATGTCGCGGTCGCTTCCGCGCGAAAAGTAGATTCGCTCAAACGAGCACGCCGTTTTCTCTAGTGGCTGCCGAACAGGCTTGAGGTTCATTTCTCCGTTGCGCTTAATGACCAGAGCCTCGCCCGGGGGTATTTCCTTCACGGCTTCCACCGGCACATTAAAGGCCGTTTGAATAACGGGGCGCTCGGAGGTTACCACGCAAATTTCATCATCCTCGTAGTAGAACGCCGGCCTGATTCCTGAGGGGTCGCGCAACACAAAAGCATCTCCATGACCAAAAAGACCTGCCATGGCATAACCCCCATCCCAATCCTCGGCGGCATTCTTCAGGATGCGTTGCACATCGAGGTGCTCAGCAATCAATCCGCTTATTTGCCGACGCGTGTAACCCATGGCTTTGTACTGGTCGTAAAGCCGCTGATTTTCTTCATCCAGAAAGTGCCCGATTTTTTCAATCACGGTCACCGTATCGGACATTTCCTTGGGGTGCTGCCCGATATCGACCAGGAGGCTGAACAGCTCATCCACATTGGTCAGATTAAAATTGCCTGCAACCACGAGATTCCGCGTCATCCAGTTGTTTTGACGAAGAAAAGGGTGCACGTTTTCGATGCTTTGACCGCCAAAAGTACCATAGCGCACATGGCCCAGAAAAAGCTCACCGGTAAACGGGAGGTTGCGCTTCATCCACTCCACGTTCTGCAACTTTTCGGGCTGGTTTTCCTCTACCGTTCGGAAATAGGTGTTGATTTGTTCAAATACGTCTTTAATGGGTGACGACGAATTGGAGCGCTTACGACTGATATAGCGCTGCCCGGGGTCAACGTCGAACTTGATGTTGGCCACCCCGGCACCATCTTGCCCCCGGTTGTGCTGTTTCTCCATCAGGAGGTAGAGCTTGTTGAGGCCGTACAGCGGTGTGCCGTACTTTTCGAGGTAGTATTGCAGCGGTTTTTTGAGTCGGAGCAGCGCGATTCCGCACTCGTGTTTGATAGGGTCGCTCATGAGGTATAACGTGGGCTCCCGAAGGAAGGCGCAAATTTAGCCTTTTTAAAGGACAGGTGAGGTGATGATGAAACTCCTTGCTTTCATGTTAAATGCAACAGTGGTTTGACAACCCACAAGCCATCATGTCGTCATTAAATTCGTAACTTTCGGGGTTGTAACCGTTTTGTTTAAGCATATCTACATATTGCTGGCCACAGTGCTGGTTTCTACGTGCAGTTTTGCGCACGGGCCAGACTACTTCCTTACCCCCAACCGTGGGCAATGGCACCCTGATGTGTATTTCCGCGCCGAGATTCCCGGCTGGCATTTCTTTATGGATCGCTAGGGCTTCACCTACGCCCTTTTCGACGCTGAAGCCATGGCCAACATCCATGCAGGACAATCGGACATTGAATTTGAAGACATCGCATGTCATGCCGTTAAAACGCGCTTTGTGGGAGCCAAAGAGGCCCATGGCTTTGGTCTGTCTGAGCCTTCACCCTTCTATTTCAACTACTATCTCGACAGCGATTCAAGCCGATGGGCTCCTGAAGTGAGAAGCCACGAATGGGTGAAGCGAAAGGAGCTTTACGACGACATTGATTTGT
>SKUL01000007.1 GCA_007129985.1 Flavobacteriales bacterium | reverse complement strand
CGGGATTTACGGCAGCATCGGGTATTTCGTCGTGCAACAAATGCCAGCGCCGGAGCTGCGCGGGCGTTTGGTTTTCGGCGTCTGTGAGCCGGGTTCGGATGCGCAACATGGGGAACTCCGAAGCATCTACCCAATTGCTAAGCACGGGTTGATCAAATGAAAAGCCCGAGGTTTGAGATGAGGGTATATCCAGAACCGCACTCTCAGGGGTGATTCCCCGCAAGCGCACGCCCACCGAGTCGGTGCTGGGGTTTTCTCTCGGGTGAAAGCGGTAGTGAAACGAGCCCCACTCAGCCACCGGGCCGGCCGGAGGAGAGACCATAACCCCTACATTGCCAGAAGCTTGAAGCAGTGTGTTGAGTTGAATAACATCATTTAAATCAGCTCCGAAAATCTCCTCTATCGAACCGGAGTCGCCCTTACGTACAAAGAAAATGTAGGGAATACTGTCGTGCTCGGATGGATTCACCGTTGCGCCCAGTTCCGACATGGTTCCGTAGAAATTGGTGTTCGAAAGATTGGTTTCAACCAAGTACCGCCATGTGTAGATTAGGAGATAGTGGCCATCGGGCACAGCATTCAGCACCATATCGGAGAAAGCCTGCATTTGGTTTGCGTTGTCTTGCCTGAAAACAAAGAAGTACTCCACCCTGTTTCTACATGCCGAACCTGTATTCTGGTTTCCAAAGTCATTTTGCGGATTCTGCCCGTCAACCGCAGTGCCCCATGCCTCAAAAGTGGTCGGGTCTAGCACAACCACATGCATGGAAGGTATTCCACCACAGCCGCCGTATTCCACGATGTTAAGATCGAGGGCCACCTCATTGTTGAGAGAGGAGGAGTTCCCCAACACATTGCAGCGAAGATTTACAGTACCACTGAAAAAGTCAATCAGCCTGTCTGGTTCATTGTAAACAAGCTGGCCAAAGAAATTGTCTTTTAACTGCTGAAAATGAGCCTGTCCCCATCCTGTTTTCTCAGGAATATATTGAAAGGAGCTTTCACGCCATTTTAACTCATTCAGCGGAGCGTCGTCAATGGCTACCCGCCAGAAATACACAGTGCTGTCGGTCATTGAAAAGGGGAGGGGCCACTCAATCACTCCTCCGTTTTGGTTAAGCACTTGCTGGGTAAGAAACGGACTGTTAAAGGAGCGGGTGGTATCTACCTGAAAGCGATAGGCCGTTTCGGATGCAAAAATGTCGCCGGTAGAAGCTTTAAGACTGATTTCAGAATCAGCGACCACTGCATATCGGTATGGGTAAACCGGAATGATACCGCCGCTGGTGATGTTGAGCTGAACACCCAGTACCACGTTGTTTCCGAAATTGTCGAGCTCATCCACTTCCACCGAGGGAAGATCCACACTAACGTCAAACGTGTTGATTCCAAGTGACCTATCGGGTTGTACAGGCATGGTGATGCGAACGGTATCCTTGTAGTGCAAGTGATCTACTCGCACCACGTACACCGAATCGGCGCCATTGTCCGGAAACTTTCGTTCAACCACCACATCAAAACTCTCATTGGTAGCTTTACCGATGTTTTTGAGCGCCACGTTGACGGTAAGCGAATCCATAATGGCGGTCACTTCGGGCGGGTCGAAAAACACGCTCGATTCTGAAATGGCGTAATCGGGCTTGGGAAAAGAGTTGAGCACCATGGCCGGATCTCCGTGCAAGGTCATGCCCAGCACCTGGTTTTGCATCATAATGCCCGGTGCCTCGCCCGAGACCAGTTGTATGGTTTTCCGCATGTGTTCTCCAACGGTGCCTCCGTAGTTTTTTGTGCCGAGTTGCTTGTAAAACTCAAGGCTGTAAACGTTCAGGGTATTGGCAAAGCCGAGCTCAACGGTTGAAAGGAAACCAATCACTCCTTTGTCTTGAAGAAGCAGAAAATTCTCGCTGGTGCTATTACTTCCGGGTTGGTGAATATCGCCCGTAAAACAGGCATTACCAATCAAAAAGGGAAAGCGACCGTTCCAGGCAAAGTTGTTGGGGTCGTCAATGCTTTGATCAAAACCGGTTCCACCGGCGTGCCCGAAAAAGGTCATCAGTGAAACGCCGCCATCAATCAAATCGTTGATTTCAGCGGACAAATTAATGGAAATGGGGTCTTGAGAAGTTTTAAAGAATGAATGAACATTTCCTCCAAAGCAGGTGTCAGAGATTATCCCTTTGTAGTCATTTAAAAAGCCTTGAAAAGTATTTTGCTCAGCATCATTCACCCCGCCTCCAAAGTGCATCACATTTTTCATCCACTCTGCGGGAGGCTGGTTTTCGAAGGTGATTACCTTGTTCAAATAATCTGTCACATCCTGAGGTGTTTCGGCGGCCAGACGACCCGTGCGCAGTTTCGGTGCCCATCCGGGGTCATTCTGCAAACCACGGGTAATGAGATTGTCACTACTCGGATAGCCAAACGATGGCACGAGGTTTCGGTCAAAATGTGCAGGCACTTTTCGCGTGCCGTTCTGGCCGGCATTTCCGGCAGCCTCACGAATAGACTTTCCGATTAAAAAGAGATACTGCGGTGGAGTAGTCCAGTCCGTGAGCAGGAAATCTGAAAATCGCCGAACTGCAAGTCCACACTTTTCTATACCGCCCCCAAACTGATCGTAAAGCTCTTCTACGTCAACCACAAATGTGTTATATCGCAGATTGCGGTGCGCTG
>SKUL01000100.1 GCA_007129985.1 Flavobacteriales bacterium | reverse complement strand
TTTGAAACGCCATGGAGTACCTGCCATCGGTGAACATCGGTACCGCGATAATCGGGTAGCAAAGAGGGATGCACATTGATGGCACCCAGCTTCGGAACAGCAAGTGTTTCAACCGATATCAGATTCGGCCAACCGCCGCCAACCAGCATCAAATCGGGCAACTGACTTTCCAGCCATGCGAGGTCATCAGAGCCATTGAGTGAGTCTCGCACTGAAACAGGAATACCGTTTTGCTTAGCAAGCAAGGCAATGGACTCCATGAACTTTACCGGCTCAATTTTCCACTCACTACAGCGTTGAAGGTATTCAGCCTCATAAGCGGCTCGCCCCGAAGGGTCGTCCAGTTCCGGACGAGCTCCCGAGCTGTGAAGTACCACAGCTACCGGCTTTATCCCATGGGCGAGTAGAGCCTTCAATATGGCATGGCCTCCGCGGTTAAACTGCCGTGAAACAAAAACAATCCTCAAAGCGCTTCTTCTTTTGGAGTTTTGGTTGCAACGGCTTTTTTGCGAATGGTATAGCGAGGTGTTGATGTAGATATGTGCATGATTCTCAACACATATTCTCCGATGATGGCAAAGGCAAAAAAGTTAAATCCCGAAACTGAAATAAGCACGAGCATCAGGGAGGTCCAACCGGTTGTTTCAACTCCAATGATAAAATACCGCAGTAGGAAATACAGCCCCAGCAAAATACTCAGCACGATGCCCATTCCACCGATAAATGCCAGAACCCTGAGCGGCAGCATGGAGTACCCGATAAAGTTGTTCATCGTTAGCCTGAAAATGCTCGAAAACGAGTAGGTACTTTTTCCCTCCGCCCTCTCTGCATGCTGAAAATCAACATTTTCAATTCTTCGGGTAACCGAGTATATCATGGGCCCCAACGAAGGGTATGGTCGGTTGATACGCACAATTTGGTCGCACACGGCGCGGCTCAATATGCGAAACGACGTAAAACGCAGGTTCACATCTTTTTGAAGGAACATGGCATTCATGCGGTTTACGGCAGAACTTCCGAATCTGCGAAAAAAGTTGTGCTTCTTTTCGATGGGTTTGGCTAGTACCACGTCGAGATGGTCATTGTCCAGGAGATGTTGGACCAGTCGTGGAATTTCTTCAGGAGGGTGTTGCAGATCGTCATCCATGGTCACTACAATATCACCCACTGAATCCGCAATACCACAAAGCGTTGCGTTGCCTTGCCCTGAATTACGCATCAGTTGAATACCCCGCAATCGCTCATCAGATTGACTCAACTGCTTAATAACACCCCATGTATTGCCGGGTCCGCAGTCGTCCACCATTAGGATTTCATAATTCGGAAAGTGAGCCTTGAGCACCTTTGTCAATCGTCGGTGCAACTCAGGAATAATGCTCTCTGAGCCATAAACCGGTATTACAACTGACAGTTTCATTTTTCGCTGGTTAAATCGGGTTACCCCCGTGTGTAATGATGTCTTCCACCCCTTTGAGCAAATGTACATAATCCGCCAAACTGGAAGTTCGAACCAAGGCGTGCCCAAAACGACGACTTCCCTGGGTAAAAACAGGAAGTTGTACTCCCGGCTCGTAATCAAAAACGCACTCCAGTGCGTGGGGTTTTACCAACTCAGTGAGGGCGTTTTTGAGCTCCGGGGTAAAAATCTGTACGTGCATGCTGCCAAAAATCAAGCTGCCTACTACTCCATTGCAATCAGAATATTCAGGGGGTGCGATGGTTCTTTCAGTCGCCATCCTAACAGCCCAATCATAGGGATCCCATCCAAAGGCCACGCCCATCACAAGCGGTAAAAGATTACCACCCAGCCTGAAGCCCATATCTATGATAACCGGGGCTTCTCCGGCCTTGAGCATTATATCCAGATTAACGGGAGACTGCTCAACGCCAAGGTGCCCGGCAATGGCATTGATTTGACTTGAAACATTTTGAATCTGTTTCTTGTTAAGTGGACCCGGAACGCAATGACCAACAGGGGCATGATGTTCATTGGTGAACTTGTATGTACTTTCAAGAAACTCAACCTTGCCGTTAATAATCATGGCCTCACATCCCACCTCCTCATAACCTTCGAGGAATTGCTGAAAAACATATCCCTTTCGGCCGGAAGACTGTTGGTAGGTCTCGGAATGCATCGCCACCAGGTCCTGATAATGATTGACCCGTGCAACTCCCCTGCTCCCCGAAGCGAAAAAAGGTTTCACGATGGCCGGATAACCCACACTTTCGAAAAACGAGGCCGATGGAAGCGATTCGGATTCAACTTCTACACAAGCAGGAGCGGGTAAACCAAGGTTTTGTTGCAATTGGTGAAAACGTCCTTTGTCGCTCACGGCTTCAACCTGCTCCGGCCGAACACCCTGAAGATTCAGCGATTTGCTCAAAACAGACGCGGCGTAAATACCTAAATCCGAAGCAGCGGACAGCACAGCAACGGGCCGCTTATTTTTTGCGATTTGAATAATTACTTCTTCATCCAGAATGCTGACAAGATGTGGTTCATCGGCTTCGCGCAGGCCGGGGTCATCGGGCAGATTGCTGCAAACAAGCGTCCGAAAGCCGCGCTTTTTTGCTGCCCTAATCAAGGGAACAATAAAAGGCGAAGCCCCGAGAATGATGACTGATGAAGACAAGCTTTGGGATTGATGCGGCCAAGGTAAGAAAAAGCACTTTTGGCAATGAAAAGCCCTCGCCGTGACAACGCACCTGAATCGTCGTACATTTGTGGTTCGAAAATTGTCTGATGGCAACCAAACAGAATACCTGCAACGCATGAAAACCGTTTTTCAACGCCTTCTCTTTCTCCCCGTGTTAAGCATCGCTCTGATGATACAGTCAGGGCAACTATCTGCCCAGGTAGCTGAACTAACATGGAATACACTGGCCGACGTTTCTTTCAAGGATGTGTACCTGGAAGAGTACGACCTCTACTACTACTACCCCACTTTCGGCCCCAAGGTATTGGACATGGAAGGACGCATGGTGAAGATATCGGGCTACGTTATTCCGGTTGACTACGATGACGACTATTATGTGCTGTCTGCATTTCCATTTGCAGCCTGCTTCTTTTGCGGTGGCGCCGGGCCGGAGTCGGTGGTTGACTTGCAGTTAAAAGCAGGTCACAGACGCTTCAAAACCGATGAGCGCTTGACATTTAAAGGCGTATTTCGCACCAACACCACCGACATTTATCAGCTCAACTACATTCTCGAAGATGCTGAAGTTTTCAAATAGGTCATCACTGAATTCTTGAATTTGCTGCCTGAAATCCGGCGGTTTGCCTAGTTTTGGTGGCTAGCACAGCACGCGCTCACCCATGGACACGTTTAACACCGTCATAGCGATTCTGGCCACTCTATCGCTGTTTCTCTTCAGTCTGCGAGGGTTTTCCAAAGAGCTTCAAAAACTTGGAGCGGAGAATCTTCAGCGCTGGCTGACCAAGGTAACTTCCAATCGGTTTTCTGCCTTTCTTCTCGGCGCTGTCCTCACCGCGGTTATTCAATCGAGCAGTGTCGTATCGTCCATTACTGTTGCGTTGGTTGATGCAGGTGTAATCGGGTTTTTCAATAGCCTTGGTGTGCTGCTTGGTGCAAAAGTGGGCACCTCTTTTACAGCTTGGTTGGTGGCATTTGAGCTGAGTTTTTTGGGTAGCTGGCTTCTCGTTGCAGGAATGATTATTACGCTCGTTCCGATGCGGATTAAACTCGTTGGGAAATCTGTATTCTACCTTGGTTTCATTTTGTTTAGCCTCGAGTTAATCAAAAACGGCTTGGCTCCTCTGAGTGAATCGCCTGAAATTTTAGAGTGGCTGAAACAAGCCGACAAACTTGCGCTCGGTTTGTTGATTGGCGCGGTGGTAACGGCCATGATGCAATCAAGTTCGGTTACCATTGGTTTGGCCATCATTCTGGCGGGTCAGGGTTTATTGGGACTCCCGGGTGCCATTGCCATCGTGGTAGGGTCCAATTTAGGAACCACCAGCACTGCCTTGCTGGCTTCCATTTCACTTTCTTCATGGGCCAAAAAAGCAGCCTTTGCCAATCTCCTGCTCAACTTAATGGGCTTGGTTCTCTTTGTTCCTTTCCTTCCGCTGTTTGTTCAGTTTATTGACAACCTGCAGCTTGAAATCACCTACCAGGTAGCTGTTGCCCACCTTATGTTCAACCTGATTCTGGCCGTATTGGGACTGATTTTTCTGCGTCAGTTCAGCAGACTATCACTCTACCTCTCCAGCAAAATTATCGGGAGGAAAGAAACCGGTGGCTACTCGGTAGAAGCCAAAAATTCGTTTTAGTTTAGCGCAGATTGCCTTGGAACCTATGTAGGGTGAAACTGCACCATCTTCTTCGTACACTCGGCCCGGGAATACTATTCGCCTCAACGGCCATTGGGGTTTCGCACCTCGTGCAAAGCACACGCGCAGGTGCCGACTACGGATTTGCGCTGCTGTGGGCGGTTGTTGCAGCCAATGTACTGAAGTTTCCCTTTTTTGAGTTTGGTTCTCGCTATGCCAGCGCAACCGGCGAGAGTCTGATTGACGGATATAAGCGCATCGGCAAAGGGATGCTATGGCTGTATCTGGCTGTAACCATTTGCTCCATGTTTTTCGTTGCTGCCGCTGTGAGCGCCGTGGGGGCCGGCTTTTTTGACCACCTTTTTGGGCTGAGCGATTTGTGGAAAGGATTTCCTCTCTACCCCGTTGCCCTGCTCATTGTGCTTTGTTTGTTCATCCTGATTTGGGGGCAATACAAGATGCTGGATAAAACCATCAAAATAGTGGGCACCATCATGGTGGTAACTACCTTGCTTGCCTTCGTGTTGGTTCTGAAAAATGGCCGTGTGGAACCCATGGCGGATTTTCAGGCACCGGCTGTTTGGAATTCTGCCGGCATTGCTTTTCTGATTGCCTTGATGGGTTGGATGCCTACCGCGGTTGACCTATCTACATGGAACAGCCTTTGGACGCTGGAACGCATAAAAAGCAGCGGCTTCAAACCCTCCCTTCGAGCCACGCTGTTTGAGTTTCACATCGGCTACTGGCTTTCGGCCATTCTTGCCGTTTGTTTTCTTACGCTCGGTGCCTACCTTGTTTATGGCACGGGTAAGGAGATGCCAGAAGCTTCGGCTGCTTTCTCCAAGCGCGTGGTAGAACTCTACACCGCAGCCATGGGCGGATGGAGTTATTACCTCATCGCCACCGCAGCATTCTCAATCATGTTCGGAACCGTCATTGGCGTGCTCGACGGCTATGCCCGCGCCCTTGAGCGCACCTTGTGGCTCCTGGCCGATTCTCCCGAACTTCAAAACCGCATGCACAAAGGACGACGGGTGTATGTGTTCGGATTGCTCACCATTGCCCTCGGCGCGTTTGGGGTCATTGCCTATTTTGGCAATCAGCTCAAAGCTTTGGTAGATGTGGCTACCACGCTTTCGTTTCTTATTGCGCCCCTTGTTGCTGTGGTCAATTTGTGGCTGGTGACGCGTCCGGGTTTCCCCGAAGAAGCCCGCCCCGGACTAGCGATGCGGCTTTTAAGCTATGCCGGAATAGCCTTTCTAACGGGGTTCAGCCTGTTTTACCTTTGGAACTTGTAGCCTCAGGTGTTACATTTGTGCAACACACTATACTACCAACCCATGAAATCTATTGCCGCCGCTTTCATCTTCTTCCTGACCGCTTCCCTGTCATTCGCGCAGCAAAGCCAACACGAAGCCCAAATTCTGGACTTGTGCCTAAACGCAGAATACTGGAAACCCGCTACTGACCTAACATCAGAGGTGAGCAACCAACCTTGGGTACTGGCTGCATATGGTGATGTGCAATTATCCGGTGATTACACCAATCACTCTACTCTTCGGGTTGAGAACCGGGAAGCACTGGTGAGTGCCGGTAACGACAAGTTTTTTGATGTGCGCGTGCTCGACATTCGAGGAAGTGAGGCAACGGTGCAGCTGGTCTATTTAGTGAAAGGCGCCGTTCTGGATGCGCAACTTTACCGCGAGGGCGATGAGTGGAAAATGCGCGAGTCGTCCGTGGTAATCAATTAACGTTATTCTTCTTAAGATAATCCACCACCTTCTTTTCCAACCATTCCATTGCCTCTTTTTCAGTTCGGAAAAGTCGCGTAGGTACTTTTGGCCTGTTAATTTTGATGAACGAGTTGGCCAGAATACGAACAGGTAGCGAGCGGCCTACCATCGCATAAGCAATATGATGCTTCATCAGGTCATTCTTCGCTGAATACTTGCGGGCCTCAACAGTAGAGGAAACGTCGCGGGAAACATCAACAAGATGAGCGTGCATTTCACCGCCTGACATCTCAAGTGCTGCAAGCTGAATATTGCGAACCATCTCTGCAGTAAGCTGAACTTCCCGACTGACATGGACGATGGCAATCCGATTCTTGTATTGCACCGTGGCAAAATACAAATCACGTTTTTCGGAGGCGCTCATGAAAAATTTACCAAAGTTGACGAAGTGGTTAACAGCCTAATCAACACAAAGATAGAAAAGATTAAAAACCACCAACCAACCGCCGAAAAAAATCTTACTACTTCACCACGATGAAATACCCCGGTTGGTCAAGTCGGTCGGTAAAGACCGGATAGAAAGCCTTAAACTTCACTCCGGTAAGCGCCTGTTCAAAATGCATTCTTCCCTGTTCATTCAGGATAATGGCGATGCGCTCGTTTTCACGATAATGACGCACAAGTGTTTCCGGGTCGTAGGCCTCGAAAACCGTATCAAAAGATTCGGTGAGGTAAAACGGCAAACTTGGAGGGTGCGACCAATTATTTGCAATGACTACCGGTGCCTCGGGTGGAAGCTGTTCGCTGAGGTAGTTGGCCATACGCAGAGAGCTATTTTTCAAGTCGTCGGACATGGGTAACAGCAAGCCCCAAACCAGCAATGCAAACACCATGGGAACCTTCAAAAACCAGGAGTAAAAAGATGGCTTCTTAGAAAGTGTCAGGCCGTAACTGTGCAACCCTGAGAGCAGCAAAACAACCACAAGGAACACGACTTTGGTTCCCAACGATAAGCCCAAATAGAACGGCAATACGGCCAGTGCAGTAAGCAATACGAACTGTAAGAAGTAATGAGCCACCCACCAGGGTATTTTGGGCGTTGAAGTGACATCCTTGTGCTTGAGAAGGGCCCCTGCCAACATGAAGGATAGCGGAATATGCGCCGCAACCACGTAAGCCGGCAACTTGCTTGGTGTAAACTCAAACAGCAACCAGCCAGCAATAAACCATAGGGTAATAAGGAGTTCGTTGTTCCATTTGCGCTCGTAAAGCGAACGGAAACCATCCACCATCGCACGCGGCAAAAACAAGAAGAACGGAAGGAAAAACAGCACCATCCCGATCAAATGGGTTCCGGGAGGGCCGGTTTGTCCAAACACACTGCCGCCGATTCGTTTCAAAATGTACCAATCGAGCATCCATTGGATAAAATCCTTCCCCTCTTCGCTCTGGTAACACAGCCAACCCCAGCCAAAAAGCGGAAGAATGGCAATAGGCAGAAAAAACCAGGGATGTAGTCGCAGCAAGTTCAATCGTTGAGGAGAAGCCACAAAAAGCAGTGCGCCAAATACTCCGGCGAACAGAATCACCGGTGGCCCCTTGGTGAGCATGGCCATCGCCACGGCAAACCAAAAAATCGCTACCCATTTATAGGAGCCTTCCCGAAGCACTAAAACCATCGAGAAAGCACTCAAGGTGGTGAAGAAGAGCAACACGGCATCGGTAACCGCTACCTTGGCGAGGGCCATCAGCAAAAAGCTCGAACCCGCAATGCACACCGCGGTCAGAGCGTGCCTCGCTCCTACCAGCCTGCCTCCCAACACGTACATCATCATCAGAGTGCCCCAAATAGCAAGCGATGACGGGATACGCAGCGCAAACTCATTAACCCCAAAAAGCTTGAACGAAACTGCCACCAGCCAGAAATGCAGCGGGGGCTTGCGGTGCACATCCGACCACATAAACTCGGGAATGAGCCAGTTGCCAGTTTCAATCATGGTTCGGCCAAAGCCCGCGTAGGCAGCTTCGTCCTGGTCCCATAAACTCACCGCATGGTTTCCTGTGAGGATAACCACCCCGAAGAACGACAATACCCAAAAAGCCCTGTTGGCGAGAAGATTCAAGACAAATGGAGGCATCTGTTGCAGGTTGGGTTCATCAAACAAATATAGGACTTGTCTGAAGCGACGCTGGTCAGCTCTGCTCTACTCAGAAATATAGAACTTAGCAATTCGGCGTTTGGGCCCCGGACAAAACGTAGAGTGGCATGCCATACATTGGTCAACCACAGCGTTGAAATGTTTCGTTCCGGGTGAATCGGCTGATTCCATTTCGCGCACAGCATGGATGAAAGCTTCTGAAAAACCCTCAAAAACCGGCCCCGAGCTAGCTGGGTCGGTTGGAATGGCCGTGTGCAGTTCCTGAACTCTTTCCCAAAGCGGATGGGTCTCTCCGGCCATCACAGCCTCGCGAATGGCTTCGGTTTCCTCGGTAAGTTGGCGCATCAACAGGGCGAGTTCGCTGTCTTCGGCCATTTTAAGCTTGGAGGTTTTCTCAGGTTCAGCCTGTTGTTGCTCCTCGCAGGACTGAAAAAGCGCAACTCCTGCCAGTACAAAACCCACGATGTAAATCGATTTTTTCATGGGCCGAAGATAAGGAAATCAAGCATGTGATTTAGTGATGTAAGGAGCTTCACCTTGACCCTGGTCATTGCTTGGTTGATATGTTTTTCCTCGTTTTGGCTGTGTATTCTATCTTTAGCAACTAAACTTTTGAAGATGGAAGGAAAAAGCTCTTATTTTCAAACGCTACGCATCATTCACGGCGCCTTGCTGATGGGTACCATTTTGTTTCTTGCACTGGTGCGATTTGTGTTTCTTCATGAGTCGGAAATAGACGCAGCGAGTGTGGACGACCCGCTTCTTTTTGCGCTGCCGGTCGGACTGCTCGCTATTGGAGTATTCGGAGGGTGGTGGTTTTTTAACAATACACTGAAAGTTGCCAGGCAGGCTCCCAACCTCACCCAGAAACTCACACATTATCAGGGCGGCTTGATCATTCGCTGGGCAAGTCTGGAAGCACCTATATTGTTCGCAACCATCTGGTTTATGCTCTATGCCGACAAATCATTTATGGCCATCGCCCTTGTTGGAATGGCCCTGCTTGCTTTTGCACGTCCGCGTCCCGATGCCGCTGCTCGCGACCTTCAACTCAGCGATGAGGATAAGCAAACCATCAGCGAGCACGGGTTTTGATACCACTCTCCTTTTCACTCAACCATTAACACAAACAACACCTCATGACCCTTCGCATTTACATCACGTTCCTTTTCTCACTCTTTATCGGCATTACACTCTATGGTCAGAAACAGGATTATGCCGAACTGGAAAAGCGCATTGATTCACTCAGAACTGTTTGGGACGTACCCGGCCTTTCGGTGGCCATTGTGCAAGACGGCGATGTGGTATTCAACCGAGGTTTTGGCGAGCGCGAAAAAGGGAAAGGCAAACCCACCAACGGACAATCACTCTACGCCATAGCCTCTATATCCAAGGCTTTTACGGGCGCTGCACTCGCTATGTTGGTGGATGAAGGCAAGATATCCTGGGACGATAAAGTGGTGACCTTCCTACCATGGTTCAAACTGTACGACCCCTGGGTAACGCAACAAATGACCATCAAGGATTTACTCACGCACCGCAGTGGTCTGGGTACTTTCAGTGGAGATTTGTTGTGGCACGCTTCCACCCTCAGCATGGAAGAAGTGGTTCGCGGTGCGCGCTATCTGGAGCCCAAATTTGAATTTCGCGATGGATACGGCTACCAAAACATAATGTACGTTGCTGCAGGGTTGGTGCTGGAAAAAGTAAGCGGACAAAGCTGGGCTGATTTTGTACGCTCACGCATTCTGGAGCCCATCGGCATGAAGCACACCCTAACCAGCGTAACACAAATTCCGGCTTCGGGCAACGTGGCAATACCCCACTCAGGGCAGCCGGGCGAAAACATCCCCATTCCCTACATCAACTGGGACAATATGGCTCCGGCAGGGGCGCTCGTTTCGTGCACGGAGGACCTCTGCAAGTGGATGACCCTTCAACTGAACCGCGGAAAATGGAAGGACAAAACCATCTTTACCGAAGACAGGTGGCGCGAAATGTGGACCAACTACAATCCACAACCTATCAGTGCATTCGCGGAGCGCACCTACCCCGGACAAAGCTTTTCGGGTTACGGGCTCGGTTGGAGTTTAAAGACCTACCGCGGCGAAAAGATTGTGAGCCACGGAGGTGGCTACGACGCCATGAT
>SKUL01000321.1 GCA_007129985.1 Flavobacteriales bacterium | reverse complement strand
CAATTGCCACATCTTCAATCCAGGGCACATTACCTGCGCGGTTCTTGATGATGATACGGTCGCCATCCTGCGCGGCAGTTACGGCGGCATTAATACTGTTGTAGGCTGGTGCTACACCAAATTCTTCTACAATCAGGTCGGCTGCCGATACATTCAACACGCTGATTGTAAGGGCTGCAATCAAAAGTTTCTTCATGAGTGATAAGAGGTTAGAATTTGATGCAAGGTTAGGCATTTTTAGTTAGTTGGGTTCCATAGCCCCGCATATTGCCATCATCATCCCCGCTGAACGAATTCATGCCCTGTTCTTTTTGCGAATCGTGAATTTAAACCGATACCCTGCTTGAAATAATCAGAAACTTTTTTTCGAGTTGATTGGAAAGCAAACCCCCCTTCATAATGCTGTTTACCTATGCTTTACATTTTACGCTTAGGTATCAAACTCCACGCTAACATGCCGGCATGGGTATTTTTTTTTCATCCACCCTGACCCTTTTCGGACCTCTTTGGCACGTATCCTTTTGAAGCGCCAATCATGCGCTCATCAACCAAAGAAAATCTAACTAAACCCAAATGTGATGAAAAAGACAGTAATTTTTTCGATGACCCTTTTGATGACTGCTTTCGCGGCTAAAATGCAAGCACAGACATCATTTATTATCAGTCCGGAGGTAGGAATTCACACCTCTAAAAGTAAAGTAACCGGAGATTTGGACGTAAGCGAATTTTATCAGGGCATGAATGTAGATACCCGCTCAATATTCTCTTACCAGGGTGGTATTGGCCTGGGCATTCAGTTTGCCGGAAGTTGGGCCATTCTTACCGGTGCACGCTACAACCGAAAAGGCAGCCGCACCACCGTTGAGACCCGCAATCCTAACAATCCGTTTTTAGTTATGCTGGATCCTGAAAACCCCACAACAGATGTGGGAGAGTTCACTACCACCACGCAACATAGCTGGTTGTCTATTCCCATTCTTGCCCGGGCGCAGTTTGGCGGTAAGTTTAAAGGAGGATTGGCTATTGGTCCGCAAATCAACATGGCGCTCGGCAAAATCAAAGAAGTTACCGATTACAACCTCGAAAACACCAACCTGAGCAGCGATGAAGACACCTACTCTTTTGGCTCCAGCACCAGTGACCCACTGAAAAAGAGTCATATCAGCCTGCTTGTTTTGCCGTACATTTCGTATGATATGAGCGAAAAAAGCAGCCTGCGCTTCAGCATGATGATTGAAAGCGGTGGAAATATGGTGAACGACAGCTTTGTGGTAATGGGCAACAACGGCCTGCGCAACATCAACGCTACCATGCGCAACACCCAAGTTGGTATCATGTTGAGCTACGAGTACCGTCTCAACTTCAAATCCGGAACCAAGTACTAATCGGGCAGCGCAAAGCGGGCTGAAGAGAATGTACTTCTCCGGCCCCTGCGCTGACCATCAAACCAAACCGAGATGAAACTTTGCAGAAATTGCAGAACAATCAACGAGGACAGCGCAGTTGCTTGCGCCCGGTGTAAAATGCGAGACCAGCTCGTGAGTTACAACCCCGAGGCGACCAAAGAGTGGCAAACTGCCATGCACAAAAAGAACAACGTAGCACTGCAAAACGTCTGCATGAATTGCGGCACCACAGACTACGGCAACAGTGACCGATGTGCGCGGTGTCGCTTTCCACTCAAAGTTAAAAAGCGCGATGCTTAATCCGGCTCACCTTAACAACCTACTACGATGAAAAACAGAAATGTAGAATTCTTTAACCTTTCGTTTCTCGACCTGCTTTCAGGTGCTTTGGCCGCGATTATCTTTTTGTTCATCATTGTTCCAAAAGGTACCGTAAGCCTCACCGAGCACAGCCCACTGTTGGTTTCGTACGACACCCTGGAGAAACGATTCTTCGGAGAGATTCCTGACACCTTGCTCGGCATGCAGCCCGGCGATACCCTACTCGCTATCATCTACGATTTTGAAACAGCGCCACAGGTAGCCCGTACAGCAACACCCACTCCCAAGCCTACACCAAAGCCCACGCCCAGGAAAACGCCTGAGAAAAAGGAAACCCCGAAGGCAAAAGACGAGGCGCCCAAGGTAACGGTAACGCCATCAAAGTTTTCAGGGTCCAAACCCGATGTGCCCTGTGTGCTCTCCATCGAAATGAAATGGGACCACAAGCGA
This sequence comes from Flavobacteriales bacterium, assembly GCA_007129985.1. Classification (GTDB taxonomy): domain Bacteria; phylum Bacteroidota; class Bacteroidia; order Flavobacteriales_D; family SKUL01; genus SKUL01. The sequence continues at coordinate 502 of SKUL01000321.1, read as the reverse complement.
GACAACGTGGACCTCTTTGTATGCAAAGACAACGACTGTGTGTTTGGCGGACGAAAGCAACGGGCCTTTATCGGCTTCTGGGACAGCGGGAAATCCAGAACCGGCCTTTTTGGCTCAGACCTCAGAACCAACCAGGAAGCCGTTCGTCAGTTTGATGAAATCATCCCCGGAGAATACGCCATCTACGGTCAATACAAAGAGGCCGATAACCCGGTTCCCGATTTACCTGTGCGACTTCAGGTTTACACCAAAAACGAAGATGGTGTAGAGCGCGGCAAGGAGCACTACTTTACGCTGAATGTCAACCCCACCGAGCGAACGCTGATAGCGAAAATCACGGTGCGCGAAGACGGCGAATTTGAATTTCAAACTTTTAAATAATCTCAAACCTTTCAATACCATGGCAACAATTGCAAAAACCCCAACCCTGTCCAAAAACAACGTGATGCGCATAGGCATCAGTGTTGGCGCTGCGGCCGTCATCTGGATAGTTCTGATTATT
>SKUL01000312.1 GCA_007129985.1 Flavobacteriales bacterium | reverse complement strand
CGTAACTACCCGTAAGCGCGGTTTCCGTAAGATTATTTCCTGTGAGACCTGAACCGCTGATTTCGGAACCCAGGTTTTGGGGATGTATTCCGAACAGATAACCGTATTCAACGCCAATCTGTAATTTACTGTGTTGTGCTTCGGCCGTGAAAACAGCCAACACGCAAGCCATAGCGAAAAGATGTGATTTCATGAAGTTGGATTTACCGCCAAATGTAATAAACAGCGCGAAATCCGTATTTACTTTGGGAAGCGCTCATCCAGCACTTTGACGCGGTAATCGAAAATCTGCTTCAACTGGCGTTTCACAAACAGTGCGTGGGCAATGCGACCCAGAATGCCCAGTGGAATTTTGTAGTGAACAATGTCTTCCATTTCTACGCCGCCTTCCACAGCTTTGAAGAAGTGCTGGTGATGCCACAATGAGTATGGCCCGAAAACCTGATTGTCAATGAAAAAGTGGGGTTCATTTACCTGTGTGATTTCCGTAACCCACGTAAGCGGAACCCCCGGAAAAGGTTTCACGGTGTAAGTAATCAGTTGACCGGCGTACATGGCCTTGTCGGCTCCCGAACGAATGATAAAGCCCATGTGAGGCGGAGTAATCTCTGCCAGATTTGCCGGGTTGGAGAAAAAGGCCCAGGCCTCCTCCATGGAAATCGGCAGAAATTGCTTGCGGTACAAACGGTAAATTTTCATTTGTGGGGCGTTACTGGTTTTTCAGGGCTTCGATTTCTTTCAGCACAGCATCGGCTTCAGCCATTTTTGCGTCGCCTTTTGTGCGGTCAATGCGCGAGAGTTGGTACGACTCTTCCAACAGTTTTCGGTAGCGCTCCTCGAGCTTTTCTACGGGTGATTTCTTTTTAAACAGTCCGAACATGGGAGTATTATTTAGGATTGAACAACTGATAATCCGCCATCTACATGGAGTACCTGACCGGTAATCCATGATGACTCATCGCTGAGCAGAAAGCGAACGGAATGTGCGAGGTCTTCCGCCTGACCGATTCTTTTTAAAGGATGGCGCTCTGCCGCGTTTTCGCGCTGTTTTTCACTGCGCAACAGGCGCTCGGCCAGCGGTGTTTCGGTGAGTGACGGCGCAATGCAGTTTACGCGAATACCCGGCGACAATTCCGCTGCAAGGGTGCGCGTCATGGCTTCCACCCCCGCTTTTACGGTGGCCACAGAAATGTGAAACGGCATGCCTTTTCCCACGGCAACCGTGCTGAAAAGTACCACGCTGGCTTGCTGAGACTTCTTAAGTGCCGGCAAATAGTGCTTCAACACCCGGAAAGCTCCTGAAGTATTGATGCGAAAATCCTGCTCAAGGTCTTCATGGCTGAATGAGGAAACGGGTTTTAAGTTGATGCTGCCGGGACAGTACACCAGTCCATCGAGCGTTTCGATTTCAGGGAGGTCATCGCTTAGAACATCCACCGTGTGGTGTTCCACATCGAGGTGACTTGCCGGCTCCCTGCGGCTGATGTTGATACAGCGGTGCTCTTTGTGATGCTGCTCCAACACTGCGGCTCCGATGCCGCTGCTTCCGCCAACTACGAGAATGGTTTTCATTGCAAGGTAAGTTTGAGCAATAAACCCGCAGCCCCCGCGAATGTTCGTAACAAACAAAAAAGCCGGCGCGCAGGGCACCGGCTTTGGAGATTGTCTGTGATTAAATGGATTACTGCATGGCAGGACGGCCCGTCGGCTTTCGGGGTGAGGATTTGGCCGGATAGCCAAAAAGTTCCTCAAGCGAAAGCTCCTGGTATTTTCCAAGCTCTTTCAGGACGTCGTGATTGACCAAATCGCGGTTACCAATCACACAGTAATTGTATGCGTTGCCTTTGATGTTGGCATCAAAAAACGTTTGAAGGTCTTCGAATTTGATGGTTTGCAATGCATCGTAAACGGGTTTTCTGCGGTCGTAGTCCAGACCCAGTTTGCGCGCAGATTCATAGCTCCAGAACAGGCTGCTGCGCGAAATGCGGTTGGTTTCGATTTGCTTCAGGGCTGCATCCCTCGCTGACTCAAACTGCACATCCGAACGAGGAAGCTCATTCATTAAATCGAGCATGGCATTGCAGGCGTCGGAGAGTTTGTCAACCTGGGTGCCTACGTATGCGCGAACAAAGTGGTGCTCATCGGCGCGCTGAGGTGTTGAGAAAAATGCGTAGGCAGAGTACGCCAATGCCTTCGATTCGCGAATTTCCTGAAATACGATAGAGCTTAGTCCACTGCCAAAGTATTGGTTGAACAAGCTGGCAGCCGGAAGGAGCTCTTTGTTGAACACCGACCCACGGGTCACCAGGCTCATTTCGCTTTGCACCATATCGAAATCGGTAAACAAAACTTTGTCGTCTTCAACCGCAAGGGCCATAAATTCAACCGGCTCAGGGTAAGGTAGCAATTCGTCCGCAACCGGGTGCATTTCTTCAACCACGGCTTTGGCGTCGTTGGTTGCCATCGGTCCGTAGTAGAACACGCGGTGCTGGTAGGACGTAAGTTGCTTGATTTTTTCGGTGAGTGACGCTGCATCGAGCGAGCGCAATGCCGCTTCGGAAAGGAAGTTGCGCATGGGAGAGTTCTCGCCGTAGCTGGCGTATTCTACCAGTGCCGACATGACCCTTCCTTTTCTGCGGAGGTTGTCCTGGCGGGATTTCAAAACATCCGAAACCATATTTTCGAGCGCGTCAGCGTCGGGCTGCACGTCTGCGAGGATTTCCTCAAAAAGTTCCATTCCCTCGCGCAGAGACTCGTTCAATCCGCTGAGGGTCACGTACACCCGGTCGCGACTGCTGAACACATCAAAGCTCACCCCAAGTTTAAAGAACTCTTTTTGAAGGTCTTCCGAGGTGTGTTTGGAAGTGCCCAGATAGGGTAGATAGCTGATGGCCAACGCCATTTCCAAATCGTGGTCGCTACCCATGTCCAGAATATAGTAAAGACTGAAAAGCTCGTTGTTCTTGTTTTGCACGTGGTACATTTCAAGGCCGTTGTTGAGCGTGGCGCGGTTGATGTCGCGCTGGTAATCCACAAACACCGGCTTGATTCTCCGCGATTCAATTGAATCCCATTGAGCATAGAACTCTGACTTTGCATCGCGGTCAATGTCAACAGGGGTAATCTGGGGCTTCTCTACTTTCACGGCTGTGTTTTCGCCCATTACCTTGTTAATCTGCACGTAGTTGTCGCCAAACCACTTGTTGGCAAAGGCCACGATATCGTCTTTGGTGATTTGCTCCATGCGCTCAAACTCGTTCACAACATCCTTCCACTCCTGGTGGTACACAAAGCTGTTGGTCATTTTGCTTGCCCGCGCCCAGTTCGACTCGCTGGAGCGCAATTCGCTGAGTTTCATATCGCGAATAACCGCTTCAACCATCCAGTCGTCAAAGTCGCCGTTCTTGATGAGCTCCATTTGCTCCAGAAGCAGTTCAGCCACTTCGTCGAGCGTTTGTCCGTCGCGGGGATTACCGCTCAAAGTGAAGATGGAGTAATCGGTGAATGATGTAGGCGATGAAGAAGCACGAAGTACCTTCTGGCGCTTTTCGAGATTTAGGTCAATCAGTCCGGCTTTTCCGTTGGACAGGATCGCATCCATCACGCGCAGCTTCAGTGCTTCATCGCTGTGGATACCGGGCAAACGGTAGGCAATGGTCACAAATTCAGGCTCTACACCGCTTACTTCACGAACAATAGGCTCGGTGATGGGGGCTTCTTCTTCAAACGCAAATTCTGGTACCTCGCCGCGTTCGTAGTCGCCAAAGTTGCGCTTGATAACATCTACAGCCTCGTCGGGGTCAATGTCTCCACTCAAGATAATGGCCATGTTGTTGGGTAGGTAGCGTGCAGAAAAATACTCGTGAATCTTCTCCATGGAAGGATTCTTGAGGTGCTCGCTGGTTCCGATGGTGGTCTGCGTTCCGTAGGGGTGGTTTTTGAAAAGCTCCTCCATCATGGCGTAGTACGACAGACGGAAATCACTGTCGAGTGCGCGGTTAAACTCTTCGTAAACAGCTTCGAGCTCGGTGTGAAAGAGTCGCAAAACGAGTTCGCGGAAACGCTCACCTTCTACCATCGCCCATTTTTCGAGTTCGTTGCTGGGGATGTCGTTGATATAAACCGTTTGCTCATACCAGGTGTACGCGTTGGTTCCCTGGGCTCCCAGCGAACCAATCATCTTGTCGTACTCATTGGCAATGGCCAGTTTTGCCGCTTCTCCTGAAATGCTGTCAATTTTGGCGTAAATCGCCTTTCGCTCAGCGGGATCGGTGGTGTTGCGATGTTCTTCGTAGAGGTCTGAAATCTGGTCGAGTAGTACACTTTCGGCTTCCCAGTCTTTGGTGCCGTAGTTCGACGTACCCTTAAAGAGCATGTGCTCCAGGTAGTGGGCAAGGCCGGTTGCGTCGGCGGGGTCTTGCTTGCTTCCGGTGCGCACCGCAATCTGCGTAACCACGCGCGGCTCATCGCGGTTTACGGACATGTAGATTTTCAGGCCGTTGTCGAGCGTGTAGATTTTGGTGCCAAGGGGGTCGCCCTCAACGGTTTTGTACTCGTACTTGTAACGTGTGGTGGTTTCCTTCTCCGCTGCCTCGCAAGACCAAAAGAGAGTTGTAACCAGCAGCAAAGCTGCCAGGTGAAAAATGTACTTCATGGTTTTTGTGTTGTGATGATTAAAAAATATCCAGGTTCAGGTTTTGAGCCAGTTTGCCAAGGTTGGGATTTTTCTTCACCATGGCTTCAAATTTCTTATCAGTGGTCATTAACTTGGTTGGCTGGTTGTTTTGCGAGAGTTCAAAGTCCAAATCAATGGCAAAATTCCGCAACTCTTTGCGCAGGTATTCCAGCATCTCGCCTTTCTCGCGATTCATTTCAATCTCCTGCGCAGCATTGGCGATTTTCAGGGTAATGTGTTTGTTTTCATCCATTACCGGCGCATGCAAGGTTAGGCTGGCAAAGAGACTTTCGCGCCCGCGGGCTTTCATCATTTCGGCCATCTCCCTCCACACGCGTTTCAGGTCATTTTCACTGAACTCTTCACGGAGCTGGGGTTCCTGGTTGGCTTCTTCCTCCTCATCACCTGCTTCATTTCCTTCGGGTTCCTGAAAGAGCGAGCCTCCCAGTCCGGCGGCGATAGATACCGACGTTGACTGGTAATTGCGCAGGATTTTCTTGCGTCGGTTTACGTTTTCCGGACTAAGCTCAGGCGTTTGAGCGGCTTCGGGAAGCACAGGTTTGGGTTCTTCTGCTTGCTCGGCAACAGGTGCTACCTCGGGCTTGGCGGGAGCTGATGGCTCCGTTGCTTTTTCTTCAGCGGTTGGTTCGGGCGTAGGTGCCTTTGGTTGTGGGGCAGTGGTTTCCGGTGAAGTTGGTGATGCGGAAACGGGGGTTGAGGGAGGTGGGGGCTCCGGGGTGGGTGGGTGGGAGGAGACCCCACCGGATTTTGAACCTGAAGCCGCTTCGGACTCAGTACCTACCTCAAGGTTGTTTTTTTTTTCAACCCCGATGGCGCACATTCGGATGAGGGCGAGCTCTACAAGAAGTCTTTGGTTTTTGCTTCCGCGATACTGCACATCCACCTCGTTCAGAATTTCGAGGCACTTGAGCAGCATTCTCACACTTAGGCTTTCGCCCTGAGCGCGGTAGCGTTCGCGAATGCGGTCGCTCGTTTCAATCAGAATCAGCGTTTTGGAGTTTTTGCTCACCATCAGGTTGCGCACGTGCTGCGCCAAACCCTGCACAAAGTTGTGTCCGTCAAAACCTTTGCTCAAAATCTGGTTGTACACCAGCAGCGTTTCGGGAATGTTGCGCTCCACGATAAGGTCGGTCAGCGAAAAGTAGTAATCGTAGTCCAGCACATTGAGGTGCTCAATCACCGCCTCATAGGTGAGGTTGTTTCCGCTGAAACTTACCAGCTGGTCGAACATTGACAGTGCGTCGCGCATCGCGCCGTCCGCTTTTTCGGCAATAACGCTCAGCCCTTCGGGTTCGGCTTTTACGCCTTCTTTTTCGGCAATTTCACCGAGGTGTTCGGCGATGTCCTGCACCGTGATTCGCTGAAAGTCATATATCTGGCAGCGCGAAAGGATGGTGGGCAGAATTTTGTGTTTCTCCGTGGTGGCCAGGATAAAAATAGCGTGTGCCGGCGGCTCTTCAAGCGTTTTCAGAAAAGCGTTAAAGGCCTGCTGCGACAGCATGTGTACCTCGTCAATGATGTACACCTTGTGCGTTCCAACCTGAGGTGGAAAGCGAACCTGGTCGGTAAGCTGGCGGATATCGTCAACCGAGTTGTTCGAGGCTGCATCCAGCTCAAAAATATTCAGGCTGAAATCTTCATCGGTATTGCCACCTTTTTGCCCGGCCGTGTGCTTGTTGATTTCTCTGGCGAGAATCCGCGCACAGGAGGTCTTACCTACACCCCGCGGACCGCAAAACAAAAAGGCCTGCGCCAAATGGTTTTGCTCAATGGCGTTGCGGAGGGTATCGGTAATTGCCCGTTGACCCACCACAGTATCAAAAGTTTGTGGTCTGTATTTTCGCGCCGATACTACAAAATTCTCCATGTGAGCCTGTTGATTTTTGAGGGGAAACAAATATAGCGTTCTCGATGGCTTACTCGGGAGGGTGTTTATAATTTCCGAAAGCAATATTTAGCTCAACCAAAGAGGTAAGCCCCTGCATGGCGATTCAAGCCAATCTCCGGATACTTCCGCTGAAGTTCCCGATTGTCATCTGCAAACAGCGATTTGAATTGTTCCATGTCCGAAGTTGTCCATTCAACGGGTTTTCCCCCTCCTGAACCAGCCAGAATCCTGCGCTTCATCCGATGATAAATTCCGCTTCCCACGCGACTTTTTTCAGCCAATGGATACCAGCGATTCAACGCGCGAAGTTTCTTTGCCTGCCTTTCGTTCACGCCCTGATTCATGGCGCGCGTACCCAAAATTTGCGCGCGGGCTTGGTCGGCCAGAGAGTACTCAAAAACCTCTTCCAGTCGGCTTAAAATATCCTGTGGATTGCTCTTAAAGTCTTCGTAAAGAAAAATCTCCACCCGCGGAAAAAGCGATTTGTACAAATCCACCATGGGCAGATAACGGTAGCCCGGTGCGTATTCACACGCGTGATAGGTGTCGTACCTCGCCCAGTCAAACAAATCTACCGCCGCTTGTTGGCTGTAGTTTTCGGGTTGATAAACAGGTGGTTCAAAGCGAATAAAATCGTGGAGCGAACAGGTTTCTTTGTCTTGCAAAGCAATGAGATACATGGACTTTAGCAGTTCGGGCTGGTTGCGCAAAAACAGCAACACCGTGGCTTCGGGCATGGCTTGTTGCAGTCGGGTTGCTATCCTCGTGCGGTTGCCGTAATGCCAGTAGAGTGCTTGGCCAACAAAGTTTTCATTACTCAACAGCAGGGCTCGATCGCCATGGTTTTGCACCCAGTTTTGAAGTGGAGCGCGCTCATAGGTGCTGTCATCCTCGTACATCACATTTTGAAACAAGGGATGGATGTGGGTAAAGGGCAATCCAACATAATTCAGCGTCTTGAATTCCGGAAAAACCACGCGTTGAAAAAAGGTGGTGGCCGTGCGCGGCATGCCGATATGAATGAATTTTTTCGTCACGCTAAGGGCTCAGCCTCGTTTTACAATCCGCACATCAAAGGCGCTTTTCTTGCCGTTTTCCTCCTGAATTTCGAACGAAACGCGGTCGTTCTTTTTAATGAGGTCAATCAAATCTCCGGCGTGAACATAAAGCTCCTCGCCTTCGCATTCAATAAATCCGAAGCATTTGGCGGTGTCGAAAAACTTTACATTTCCGGTTGGCATATCTCTGTGTATTTGTTGCGAAGTGACTACTTTGGTCTGCCAAAAGTAACGAAAATGAAAAGCTGCTTTTACGGGTTGAAATCGGTCCTTGCACTTCCTTTAGTAATGCTGTTTGCGTGCTCTTCACCCGAGGAGGCAAAAACTGACGAACCGGCAGCAACGGCTGTGCATCAGTTTAAAAAGCTGGTGGGTGAGTGGGTTGATACCTCTTCACAAAACGCTTTTCACGAAGTTTGGAAGCATACCGGCAAAGGTTGGGAAGGCACGGGCGTTGTGCTGGAAGGCCGCGATACCGTTTGGATAGAGCACCTCGAAATAGCCCCGCGTGCCAATCGCTGGTACTACGGCGTAACCCTCGGCGGAGCCAATTTCAATCGCCCTGTGTATTTTGAACTCAGCTCATTTTCAGACAATCATTTCCTTTTTGAAAATCCGCAGCACGATTTTCCGCAGCAGATTCACTATGAATTCAAAGGTGATGATTCGCTCTACGTGCGTATTGAAGGCGTAGAAGCCGATACTGCGCGATACGAAGAGTTCTTTATGCGTCGGGCAGATAGCTGAGGTCACTTCAAAAACGCGTTTCCAACTACCATCCACTGAATCCGCTCCAATCTGCTTCCTTGTATTTGGCTTTGAGTGTGCGGTAAAGTGCGCTGTGTTTTCTTTTGTTGGCCTCATGGTCGGGGCTGTCGGGCCAGTTAGGGCGGTGGTTGGCAAATGCCAGCAATGGCTGAAAATCTTTAACCCAATCACGACTTTTTTTGCTGAGCACCGAGGCCGCAAAAGCTTCCCAGATATACTGAACGGCCAGCTCGTTGGGGTGCAGTAAATCGTCGGCGTAGAATCTGTAGTCGCGCAGGTCGTCCATCATGATCTCGTACGACGGAAAGTAGTGAGCCTGCTCTACATCCTCCACCACACGGTGCACCGCCGCAATCAGGTGAGATTTGCTTCGGAGATTTCCCATGGCTCCGTCTCTCCAGTGCCGCACCGGACTTACCGATAAAAGCACATGCAGATGTGGATGTGTTTTTTGAAGCTTCAGGAGGCTTTTGGTCAGCTCCGCTGCGATTTCGTCAACCGGCAAAAGGACGCGCTCAAACTCGTTTCCGGGCAGGCGATGACAATTGTTCACCAGCTTCCCGCTTTTCTTGTGCTTCCACGCATGCGCAGTGCCGAGCGTTATCATCAGCAACTTTCCGGTGGCAAGGGTTCTGCCCGCTCGCGAAAGGCTTCGGTTGATGCCCGCCAAACATTGGTCCTTGTCGGGATGGGAAAAAACGCTGTGGTGGTCAAAGCTGAAAAACATACCGCGGTGAAACGACAACTCCCCGGGCTTGTAGGGCTTGGGCGACAGCAGTTTTTCAATTTGCTGTGCAATCGAAACGGGATTGAAACTGGTTCCAAATGGATTTTCAGCTACGCGAAAAAGATGTTTTTTCAGTTGCGACGCCATGTGCTGGCTGAAACACGACCCCAGATGCACAATGCCGTCTCCGGGCTCAAGCGCGAAAGGGTGCTTCGGGGCGTCAACAACAGTTCTGAAAATCATGAATGCGCGTTCGGAGTGCGGTGGGAAATTTGTCTTTTTTCGGTTGTCCGCACCATAGCCTTGTGCGGTGCTGCAAAGGTAGTATCATTTCGGCGCGCCTCCCGACATTCGCTTCATCCATGGAGACGGTATTGACTACTTTCGCCTTATGAAATCCTCATCGCTTCCTCAATTGCGAAAAATCTGGAAAGACCTCAGCGCCGGGGAAACGTATCAATTGCTCGATAGACTGGGGCGGTTTAGCCGCGATAACAAAGAGTTGCTGCATTACCTGCTGGTGTACGGTAAAGATGAAGATGCCTACATCAGCGCCATTTGCCGGGAACTGGACGAGGGGTTCGAAGGCCTCAACCGACAGAACCTCACATGGACGCGTAAAGGGCTGCGGCGACTGGTGCGGATGTTCAACCGCTATGTTCGCTACTCCGGAAAAACCGAAACGGAGATTGTGCTCCGCACGGAGTTTTGCAATCGGATGTTGAGGCATGGCATTCCGCTGGATGAATCTGCCGTGGTCGGAAACATCTTCTACCGCGAAACGGAGCGGATTACCAAAGCGCTTTCCAAGCTGCATCCTGACCAGCAATTGGACTACGAAGGCTGGGTGCAAACGCTGCACCAACGGGAGCCGGTTGAAATCAATCGTTAGATTCCGTAAGGAAACCTAAAATTCCCAGCTTTCCTCTTCGGCCTGTAAACCGCGATTCAAAAAATCAATCAGCGGCTTCAGCACTTTGAACATGGCAACAATGTTTTGCACCATGTCGGCCTTGGTGAAGAAATCGTCGCTAAGAGGCGCAACGGCTGTAAAGCTCTTGAGTTTGAGTAGCTCAATGTGCGGGTGCGATGCCTCATAGCCTTTCGGGGGGCGAACAAGCACAAAATCCTTGTCGAGCTCACCGTACATCTTCTTGAATGCCGGCTTGTTGACGATAGCAACGAGGTCTTCTCCAAAAGCATCAATTTCGGCCCGTATTTTTCTGAGTGCGTCGGCCTCGGGCAGGTAACATCCACCACCAACAAACGCTGCGCCCTCTTCCATGTGAAGGTAGTAGTGACCCATGCCTG
>SKUL01000145.1 GCA_007129985.1 Flavobacteriales bacterium | reverse complement strand
TTTCAAATCACCGAGAATCCCCGAGTACAATTTCCGGTCGAAGTCAGACCACGACATGAAGCCGTAGTGCTTCCGAACCAGGCCCGGGGCAGTTTGAGAGGCCATCATGGCTGCTTCGATAGCCAGCGTTCCGGAGCCACACATTCCGTCAACAAGTGGTTCATGCCCTGTATATCCGCTCATGGCAACCAGTCCGGCTGCCAGCACCTCGTTCAAAGGAGCCGGGTGATTCTGCTCACGATATCCCCGTAGGTGCAATGAACTGCCGCTGCTGTCCAGACTAATGTTTACAAACTCATCGCGAATGTGAAGGTGGATGCGGCAAACAGGGTTTTCGGTGTCCACATCGGGGCGCTTGCCAAAATCGCGTGCAAAGCGGTCCACAATTCCATCCTTGCAGCGGTAGGTAATAAACTGGCTGTTCCTGAAAATATCGCTGTTCACCACGGAATCAATGGCAAAGGTGTCGTCGGTTCCGAAGAATTTCTCCCACTCAAAGCGACGTACTTTCTTGTACAGCTCATCCGGATGCGAGGCCCTGAACGACAACACCGGAACCAAAAATCGCAGTGCATAACGACTCTTCATATTGAGTCGGTACAGGATTTCCTTGTTGCCAATCACGGTAAAGGAACGTACGCCTTCGCGTGCAATAAACAATCCTTCGTGAAGCAATTCTCTGCGAAGCAATGGCTCAAGCCCCGGAAGGGTAGTAGCCACAATATCAAATTTTTGAGCTAGCATCTATCCTCCCGATTTTTTAGCACGGTAACCGGCGTCCGTCAGGATTTTCATCACTTTTTCACGCACATCACCCTGAATCAATATCTCACCGTCTTTGGTGTTTCCTCCCACACCGCATTTACTTTTGAGCATTTTGCCGAGGGCTTGCAAAACGTCCTCAGCACCTACAAAACCGCGAACCAGCGTAACTACTTTTCCGCCGCGCTGCTTTCTATCAACATGTACCCGCAAGTCCTGCTCGCCGGGAGGGGGAGTCTCAACATGCTCGTCGTGCTCGTCTTGATATTCGTAATCGGGGTTGGTGGAATACACCATGCCCCCTTTGCTGCGCTTGGCCATGTCAGGAGTTTTTGGGTTGTGCGCGGTAAAGGTAATAGCTTCTGAGCGACAGCAACAGTACCAACGGCACACATGCGTAGTGCAAATCCTGCGGAAGCAAAGGCCACATCACCAGCAAAAGCAGGCCTATCATCGCCGTAACGCCGAAATACACCTTTCTGAAGCGGGGCTTTTTACCGAAAAACGGCAGGAGCAGCAGGTGCGTTGGAAGCGCCCACAGCAGATTCATGTTGTAACGCGCGTCGGTGTGGTCAGTGGCAATCCACAGCAGAGCAAGCGAAACACCCAACAAACCGATGATACCAAAAAGCACATAGTCAAAAGCGCCAAAGCGCAGCGGCGTTTTGCGCACGATGGTAAAAAGCATAACGAGCACAAAAAGCGCCCAGTTCAATCGGGCAGGGGTGATGAAAGGACGTTCAAATTGGGGTGTCGTCATAAACACTTCGCGCGTGTTGCTCACCAACGGAACTTTTCCGGTTTCCGTCACAATTTCAGCGCGTTCAAAGTGGTCCATGAGGTAATCCGGAAGAAACATTTCCTGGTAAGGCGTGGCAATATTGTCTGTAGGAAGCCCCAAACAGAGGTCAATGCCGTAATCGCCCCAATACTGCTTGCCGGGAATGAGGTATTCGTCGGTCATCATTCTAAAACTCTTTTGTCCTGCGTCTTCGGGATAGTTGAAATCTACCTTGTTGTCCAGCGCTTTTTCGAGAATGTCGCGAATGCGGGTAGAGCAGTTGTCGTAGAAAAAGTGATAAGGGTACTCGCGGTTTTCGGGACGGTAGTTTTCTTCCAGCAACTCGTACAAACGCTGACGCTGCTCCAAGGTAAGGTTGAGTTCCTGCTCAATGATAAAGCGATTGGTGTACACGTAGTACTCCCGAAAATGGCTGTAAGGTTCAACCGAAAGCCTGTAAAGCAGCCGGCCGCGCGCAAAACGCAAATAAAAGTTGGGCTGGTCAAAAGAAAAAGTACCGTAGTTGAACACAATATCGCCATAGGCAGGGTCTTTCACCCGAATGGCGCTGTGGCCAAATGTTGAGTACAATTCATCACCGGGTCCGCAGGTGAGCAGACTAATTACCGATTCTTCGGTGAGTTGGGTTTCAGACTGGGCCTGCAAAATCTGAAAACCCAGCAAGGCAAGCAAAAGAAACAGGATACGCTTCATGCCACAAGATTACTCAAAAAAGCGCTATGAACGGAAGCATTACTGAGTGAGCAATGCGCGCAATCGCTCTGTTGATTCCGCGTTTTTGGGGTGATGCACCGAACGCTTAATATTCTTCTTTTCGAGAGAGGTAAGGTGCCAACTGAGGCTGATGGGCTGCTCTGTATCATAAAAGAGCTCAAAGCTCACCACATCCACCGGATGGTCAAAGTAGAGGCTGGTGTACTGTAGCATCTGGTCGTGCGTGTAGTCCTGCACCTTGGTGAAGTTTCCATACACGCTGCCCAGCGGGTTAATCAGACTTTGAATGATGGAGAGGTCGCTCTGCTGCTCGGTTTCAAAGTCTTTCTCTTTGTCGCGAATGTGTACAATCACCACGCCTTTCGTGTTGGTGTTAATCCAGTTTCTGAATGCGGCCATAAACTGCAATGTATTGCGCAAACCGAAGTTATCGCGCAA
>SKUL01000334.1 GCA_007129985.1 Flavobacteriales bacterium | reverse complement strand
CGATTCAATCCCACGACCCTTCAAGGGTGGAAGAATTTCAAAAGAAAACAAAGTGACCTTGGCTTCTTTCAGGTGTTGGGTGATTTTCATCTTGCGGCAGTGACTTTTGAGGGCGGCAAAATACGAAAGCGCAGCCGGAGCCGCGCTTTCTGCTGTTAACCAGAATAAGCTTGATTCGTTATCTGAAAACGGTTACGCTTCCCTTCTCAATTTTGTTGATTCTGGAGAGGATAAGTTCATAGAAATATACGCCGTCAGAGACTTCCACACCACTTTTGTAGTGGCGACCATCCCAGAAAGGATTGCCGTAGCTTTCACTTTCGTACACCACATGTCCCCAGCGATTGTAGATTACGATTTTGCTTCCCGGGAAATTCTCGATACCCAAAATCTGGAAGGTGCTGTTAATACCATCCATATTGGGCGTGAACACATTAGGTATGACAATATCACAATCAATCACATTGATGGTGGTGGATGCCGAGGTTGACGGGCATGGATCAAGGCCGGGTATCACTACCTGCACTTCGTAGTTTTCCAGAGGAATCATGTCCGCAAAAACATTAGTGTTTACGAGCAAAGAAGATCCTGTTTCTTCTTCAAAGAATCCTTGTTGATCGAACCACACAAAGGGAGATCCAAAATCACCGGTCACTTCAAGCTGGATGGTACCCGATTGACCCAAGCAAAGTTCGGGCAGTGTTCCAAGCTCCGCATCCGGCGGGGTGCGCATAATAAGAAGGGCTGATGCCGGGTCGTCTGGGCAGCGGCTGTCGGTGAGTTCAATGGTATAGGCCCCACCCTCCTCGGCCGAGGCGGTTGTTGATGGGCTGGTTTCATTTCCGAAAGTAATTCCCTCATCTCCCGACCATGTGAGCGTGGCAGAAGGGTCAACCGGACTTGAGGTACCGCTAATTTGCACCACAAACTGCCCGGTACAGATGGGGTCGTACTCACCGGCGTCTACCGAAATAACGGTAAGATTGGTGGTAATAACGCTATCGCAACCCTGAGCAGTCGTGAGCACAACCTGATAAGTGCCAGGTTCGTTCACCTCGTTGCCGTCGGGGAGGGTATAGCCTCCATCTCCGCAAAGAGCGGCATCCAGTTCGATGGCCCAAACAGGGTTTACAGTGAGGTTTACGGTAACTACACTATCGCATTCGGTTACTACCGACGGAATGGTTACCTCATAGGTTCCGCCTTCATTAACTGATGTGCCATCCGGCAGACTGAAATTCTGGCCCTCACAAATGTCAGGGCTGATTTCAGCAAAAAGCGTAGGATTCACCGATATCTCAAGGGTAGCAGACGCCTCGCATGGGTCGGCACCCACAACATACGTATAGGTTCCGGGGGCATCTGTTGCCGGGTTGAATACCGCCTCAACCGGATTCATATCCGCGTCGAACCATTGACCAAACTGACTTGGGGTGCCTCCGAGTTGATCGGTCATGTTCACAGGAGCATCTGATTCACACAAGGTAATTTCGGCATCTTCGCCGGGAAGGGGCAGATCCAACTCTTCTATTTCGATGGTCAGAACTGTTTGGCAACCAATACTGTCGATGAGTGTGATATTGTAAACCCCCGGGCAGAGGTCTGTGAAAGTCCCGCTATCCTGAGGACCATCACCGATATCAAATATAAAAGGAGCGCTTCCCGAGAGCATCCCCACCGTAATCTGTGCGTCGCAGTTGCCGGGGCAGCTTTCGGGTTGTACCATAATATCGGTATCGAACTGAATTCCAATGTTGATTTCGTCGAATTCCTCAATTTCAAAACCAGAACACGAAGTGTAAATCACCTCCGCGTTGTATGAGGCGCCCGTCGGAGGCACGCAAACGTCGAGCGTCAGCCCTGAGCCGAGGTAGTTATTTTGCTCGTCGTACCAGTTTACTTCAAAGTTGGGAGCACCGCTGGGCGTAAATCGCCACGCCTCCTCGGATGCAGACCACGGTCCTGTTTGACGACCGGGAGCTACATAGCCCTGTGTTCCGGTTTCATTTTGTATTCCGATAACCGCGTTGCCGCTATTCCATGTTGCGCAAGTGGGCTTATCCTGCACATAGACCTCAATAATGTTGGTGGTTTCGTACAATACCACTTGCGTGGTAGATTGCAATTGGTTGCACGAGAAATGACATACGTTGTCAAAATTCAATACAAACACGCGGCACGGAAACTCACCGAGTATGGCATATTTGGCATCTCCACATACACTGGGGTCGATATCATGATAAACCCCAAATACGCTGTTGAGTGGTAATTGCGGACTTGGGACCGCCTGCGTAAATGCCCATGGGCAGAAACCTCCGGCATAAGCTGCGTTGAAAGACAACAGGCCGTTCGAACCCACAGTAAGAGCCTGATAATCTGTACCAAAAAAGCAGAAGTTAAACGGAATGGTCAGCAGCGGGCTCCAGACGTCATCTGTTCCTATTGAGAACCCTGTGCCTTCATTGAAGGGGAATGGTGGTTCGTAGGGAATGGCAGAAACTGTGTACTCAGTGGGCTGACCTGTTTCCAGCACACTGGCTGTAAGGGTTGTACAATTATCTTCGCAATCCACATCGAAATCGGGACCAAGATCAATATTGGGACAGCCGGCTGCACTCCCACCTCCGCCCGCCACGTTGAAGCCGGCGCACGACACACAACTTAACGAGGCCGACCATCCCGGTGCAGTTCCAGAAGCATCAGAGACAAACCGGAAGGTAAGGCATCCACTGCTCGATGTGATTAAGCCCGGACTTTGGGTGCCGGTATAACTCCCAATCAGGTTTGCCTGGGTATCGGCACCGTCAAAGACATCCAAAAAGTCCCAGTTGGCCTCAAGCTGAAACGATTGAAAGAAAGCCTGTAAGCACTCGTCCCCCTGAGCCGCGCAAAAGGTGATTACGTATTGCTCGCCGTTGTTGTAATTACCCTCAGCACCGCTGTCCGAAAATTCAGCACCACAGGTGTTTACCGTGGTCATGTGGGTGGATGCATCCAGTACCACCTGTTGAGCATTCACACCCAATCCCGCCATTACAATCCCCAGAAGCATTGAAGAGGCGCGCATTTTGTTAAGCATTTTCCTCATGGTTTAAGGTGTTACGGCTTTGATGCGCTTGTCGATAATGGTTCCCTGCGGTGACAAGGCCCAGAACCAAGGGTAAACAGGCTCATCGCCGGTGCGATTCATAAAGCTGTGATCGCGATACCTACCATAGGTTTCCTCAAGATGTTTGGCTGAGAACAACCGTACCACCACGCCCGACTCGAACTTGATGGTTCGATCCTGACTAATCAGTCGGTACGGGTCGAGGTCTTTATCTTGCAGTGCTTCATGATAGGCTTCGAGGTTACTTACACCACCTGTCTGCTCTATCACATAACTGGCTTTGGTTTGTGCAACGGCCCAATGGCACGTCCACATGAGCAAAAGGCTCAAAAGCAATTTTCTGGTCATAGGCTGGTTCTATCTAAAAAAATCAGAGGGCGTTGAAGCCGCCGCCACAACACCCCCTCTGAGGTACATTCTGACTTTGTAATTAATACCCGTTGTTAAACAGGTGACGAAGACGCTGCTCCGACATTATTTGCACCACCTGATCGGTGTTGCCTACACGGTAGTAATACACCTGATTGTCGAGGTCAAGGTCATACGCCAAAGGATTGAAAGCATCTGCATTAAAGCTACCGGCGCTTACCTCCGGAATGTTTTGATTTCTGCGAAGGCTGTTGAGCTCACTGATCTCGGGCATAGACGACAGATCACCTGTCATGGTTTGCACCGTAGCAGCCCGGTTGGCGAAGTAGTTCCAAAAATCAATTTCATTTTGACCTTGAGCCGCAATGGCGTCAATTTCCTCCTGACTAAAAGCCTGTTGTAATTTCTCGTTGGCCTGTGCCATTGAGAAAAAAGGAATCAGAAGCGCAACGGAAAATGCTGTAAGTAGTTTTTTCATCGGTGTGATTTTTATACTGTTGTTTCTGGTTGTTTGACGCATGACCTACCGGCAAGTTGCAAGCCAAAAAACAGGTCGGGCAACAAAATTAACAAAATACCCTGAAGCGCCAAGCGCTTTCTGCTTTCGTTAAGATGTGTTGCAGAGGTAAAATACGGTATCTTTGCCGCGCTGAAATGACCCCAGCGCGCTTTTCATGGAAAACATCCGTAACTTCTGCATCATCGCCCACATTGACCACGGCAAAAGCACACTTGCCGACCGGCTGCTGCAAACCACCAATACTATCAGCTCGCGAGAACTTCAAGAGCAAACCCTCGACAACATGGACCTTGAGCGCGAGCGCGGCATCACCATCAAGAGCCACGCCATCCAAATGGATCATATTCACGAAGGTAAACCCTACGTGCTCAACCTGATTGACACGCCCGGCCACGTTGACTTTTCGTACGAGGTTTCGCGCTCTATTGCTGCCTGCGAAGGCGCTCTGCTCATTGTAGATGCCACCCAGGGCATACAGGCGCAAACCATCAGCAACCTGTACCTCGCACTGGAGCACGACCTCGAGATTATTCCCATCCTCAACAAGATGGACCTCGACAGCGCCATGGCCGAGGAAGTAACCGACCAGATTGTAGAACTGATCGGCTGCAGCCCCGACGACGTAATTCCGGCAAGCGGAAAGACAGGCCTCGGCGTGGAAGCGATTCTCAAAGCTGTGATTGAGTGTGTGCCTGCACCTAAAGGAGACCCCAACGCTCCGCTTCAGGCTATGATTTTCGACTCAGTATACAACTCTTTCCGTGGGGTAATTGCTTATTTCCGTGTAATGAACGGGGTGATGCGCAAGGGGGCCCGGGTGAAATTCTTCAATACCGGCAAAGAATACGACGCCGACGAAGTGGGCATTCTCAAACTCGACCTTGTGCCCAAAAATGAAGTGAAGACCGGAAATGTGGGCTATATCATCTCCGGAATCAAAAGCGCAGCCAATATCAAGGTGGGAGATACCATCACCGAAACATCGCGACCCTGCAGTGAAGCCATCAAGGGTTTTGAAGATGTGAAACCCATGGTTTTTGCCGGAATTTATCCTGTGGATACCGAAGACTACGAAGACCTGCGTACATCGCTCGAGAAATTGCAGCTCAACGATGCCTCACTCGTGTTTGAACCCGAATCATCAGCCGCGCTGGGTTTTGGCTTTCGATGCGGATTTCTGGGGATGCTCCACATGGAAATTGTGCAGGAGCGATTGGAACGGGAGTTCGATATGACCGTGATTACCACTGTGCCCAACGTGTCGTACACCTGCTACACCAAAAAAGGAGAAAAACTGGTTATCAACAACCCTTCTGATTTACCCGACCCCTCGCGAATCGAAAAGGTTGAAGAACCCTATATCAAAGCGCAAATCATCACCAAAAGTGATTTTATTGGTGCAATTATGACCCTGTGCATTGACAAACGGGGCGAACTCAAAAACCAGGTTTACCTCAGCTCCGATCGGGTTGAATTGTCATTTGAAATGCCCCTCGGTGAAATCGTATTCGACTTCTACGACAAGCTGAAAACTGTATCGAAGGGTTATGCTTCGTTTGACTACTTCCCCATCGGCGACCGCGAGTCGAACCTCATCAAACTCGATATCATGCTCAACGGTGATCAGGTTGACGCACTTTCGGCCTTGATTCACCGCGATAACGCTTTTAACCTCGGAAAAAAGATTTGTCTGAAAATGCGTGAACTCATTCCGCGTCAGCAATTTGAAATTGCCATTCAGGCTGCTATCGGAACCAAGGTGATTGCCCGCGAAACCGTTCGCGCACTGCGCAAAGACGTAACCGCAAAATGTTACGGTGGTGACATCACCCGAAAACGCAAACTGCTCGAAAAGCAGAAAAAGGGTAAAAAGCGCATGCGTCAGGTGGGCAACGTGGAAGTACCACAAGAGGCCTTCCTCACGGTACTCAAACTCGATTAGTCGTCGTCCGCAACTTTTTTTGAAGGCAGTTGTAACTTTAGCACAACTTGCCCGTCTTACCCTTGCTGATAGGCCAACATGCTTGTATCCGACTACAACAACTGCGTTGATCTCCACGCCGATGCCCTGTACAGGTTCATCGCGCACGCCATGCGTAACCGCGACCTTGCGCAAGACGTGGTGCAGGAAGCGTTTACCCGACTTTGGGAAAAACGCAGCGAGGTAGAGGCCTCCAAGGCGAAATCCTATCTCTTTACCACCGGATACCGATGCATGATAGACCTCATCCGCAAGGAAAAAAAACAAGCCGATGTGGACATGGAAAACCACGCTGCACCCTCTATTGAAAATGAGCACAGCGATTTGAACGACCTCTTGCACGAAGCCTTGCAGCGTTTGCCCGAAATTCAAAGGTCGGTTGTGTTGCTGCGCGATTACGAAGGATACAGCTACGAGGAAATCGGTGATATCTGTTCACTCAATGAAAGCCAGGTGAAGGTGTACATATTCCGGGCGCGCAAAACCCTGAAGGAATACCTTGTAAACCCCGCCATCATTCTATGAAAGTGCTCAACGAACATACCGCCGAAGCCTGGATGCTCGACTACCTCGAGGGCCGTTTGTCGGATGCGGATATCCGCGCACTGAAGGATTTTGTGGCGCAGCACCCCCATTGGAAAGAGGTGCTTGAAGAAATGCAAGGCGATGCGCTACCTGATTTGGAAGCCACAGAACCCTTGCCCTCCAAGGCAAAGCTTTACCAAGACGAAGACGAAGACCTCATTGCGCTGATGGAAGGCACGCTCAGCCCGGCCGATGCTGCCCGCATGGAAAAGCGTCTGGAACAAAAACCTGAACTGAGCGCATCGTATCAACTGTACCTCAAAACCCGGCTCCGTCCGCAGGAAAGTCTGCGCTTTGCCAACAAAAAGGCACTGAAGCACACACCTGTACGTATGCTGTACGCCTTGCGATTCTCTGCGGCGGCGGCAACTATCGCAGCCATTGTTGGCGCGTGGCTGTGGTTCAATCCGGGCGACCAAAACCAATACAACCCGCGTCTTGCCGATCAAATGCCGCTTTGGGAGACGGAAGCCGTGGAAGCAGAAAACCCCGTTGCTGCGGATTATGAGCAAACGAAGGCAACAAATCCGGCAGCAGAAGAAACACTACTGAAATCCAATACCCCGAAGGAGGAAAATGCTTTTCTGCTGGCTGAAGTTTCTCTTCAAAAGACATCCGAATCTTCGGAATTGCCGGTAGCTACGGCAATAGATGGGCCGGAAAACACGGAACAACCCACACTTCTCGCCTCCAAACTGGAACCGCAACACACGATTCGCCTCAATGTAGAAGAGGTTGAGATTCCTGCGATACTCGCCGATACAGAAAATGCAGCTGCGCCAAACCCGCAATGGATGAATACGCCGGAGCGTGGCCTGGTGGGTGATGCGCTGGCCGGAATGAGCGAAGGTATTGCCGGATTGGGTGAGAACATCACCGGCCGGTTAAAATCTATCGTGCAGAAACAGCAGCTTGTTGAAATTGAAAAAGTAGAAGAAGATGAGCTTATTACCTCTACCTTCAAACTCGGCCAGCTGGAAATCCAAAGAAGCCGCACAAAAAAATAACAAGGGGCTGTAACTATTCTGTGCAGCTACCCGTCTCAACAAAAACACAAAACCAAAAACCATGAAAGTATTCTTTCTCACCATGATGATTTTCGCCTCGCAACTGTTGTTGGCGCAGGGCGAAGACAGTAGCACCCAGGAACCTGAAAAAATCGTTTCGGGCGACACCACCATTGTGCGCCTCGGCAAGCACCAATTGAAAATTGTGGAGCGCGAGGGCAAGGACGAAATCCTTCTTGAAAAACTCCAGGAAGACGAGTGGATTACCCGCAAATCGTGGACTGATGGCGAAAAAGACGAAGATTGCTTCGAAAGCAAATTCGCCGAATGGCACCGAAAAAATAAACTTACACACTGGTCGGGAATTTACGTGGGCTCTAACGGCTACATCGGAAACAATCAATCCATTGAGCTACCTGAAGGGCTTTCGCTTCTGGAAGTAGATTACAGCCAATCGTTTATGTTTGCACTTAACTTCCCGGAAATCAAGCTGCGCCTGATCAAAGACTACGTAGGCATCTACACGGGGTTGGGCTACCAGTTTCACAGCTACCGAATGCGTCAAAACACGCACATTGGCTTCGGCAATGAGATGTCCTTCGAAATCGACTCCTTGCGCGCCCTCACTCGCAACACCGTTCAGGCGGGCTACCTGCGCGCACCCATTATGCTCGAGTTCAATACAAGTCTCAACCCGGCCAAAACCGTTCACTTTGCTGTAGGTGTAGTGGGAGGGTTTTTGCTCCATTCCA
The DNA here is from genome assembly GCA_007129985.1 of Flavobacteriales bacterium. Classification (GTDB taxonomy): domain Bacteria; phylum Bacteroidota; class Bacteroidia; order Flavobacteriales_D; family SKUL01; genus SKUL01. Next base: position 2,172 of record SKUL01000334.1, on the reverse strand, counting down.
CCTACGTGCAGAACTATCATGAGGCTGGGGTAGATTACACGCTAAACAGCCAGCGCATTCCCAATCTCAACCCTTTTACCGCTGAGGTAATGGTGCGCGCAGGCTACGGACCATTCGTTCTTTTTGCGAGCTACGGCCTCACTCCGATGTTCAGACGCAGCGAAGGCCCGGAGCTGTTCCCCATCAATGCGGGAATCGGATTCGCTTTTTAGCCATTCCTGAAAAACAAAGAATCTACGGGCAGTCGCACAAGCACTGCCCGTTTTTTGTGGCCATACAAATGATTCCTCGGGCCTGTAGATTTGCTATTTTTACCCGCCCAAATCACATCGCAATGACAGACCGCATAAAAGAGCTCAACGATAAAATTGCAGAAGCCCACTTAGGTGGCGGACAAGCCCGCATTGACGCACAACACGCCAAAGGAAAACTTACCGCACGCGAGCGGGTTCAACTGCTGCTCGACAAAGGCTCTTTTGAGGAAATAGGAATGCTCGTTACCCACCGCTCCAAGAATTTTGGATTGGACAAACAGCAGTTTTACGGCGATGGTGTGATTACCGGCTACGGCACCATTCACGGCCGTTTGGTCTATGTTTTTTCTCAGGACTTTACCGTGTTGGGAGGCTCACTGGCAGAGGCACACGCCGAAAAAATCTGCCGCATCATGGACCTCGCCATGAAAAACGGCGCCCCGGTTATCGGACTGAACGACAGCGGTGGTGCGCGCATCCAGGAAGGAGTGATTTCGTTGGGTGGCTACGCCGATATTTTTTACCGCAATACACTGGCCTCGGGCGTTGTGCCCCAATTGTCGGCCATTATGGGCCCTTGTGCGGGTGGCGCAGTGTACTCCCCTGCCCTCACCGACTTTATCTTTATGGTGGAGAAAACCTCCTACATGTTTGTAACCGGCCCCAACGTGGTAAAAACGGTTACCCACGAGGAAGTGACTTCCGAAGAATTGGGCGGTGCTTCTACCCACGCTACCAAGTCGGGTGTAACGCATTTTTCGTGTGTGAATGAAGCGGCTTGTTTGGAGCACCTGCGAAAAGTGATGACCTACATTCCGCAGAACTGCGAGGAATTGCCTCCTTCGGTGGCCTATCAGACTGGCAACGAAACGCGCCCCAAGCTGGACGAGTTGATTCCGGAGAACGCCAACCAGCCTTACGATATGCGCGAGGTGATTGAAGAGGTTTGCGATGCGCAATCTTTTCTGGAAGTTCACAAAGACTACGCGGAAAACATCGTGGTGGGTTTTGCCCGACTTGCAGGACGAAGCATTGGCGTTGTGGCCAACCAGCCGGCATTTCTGGCGGGTGTGCTCGATATTAAAGCGTCGAACAAGGCTGCGCGCTTTGTGCGCTTTTGCGACGCGTTTAACATTCCGCTGTTGGTATTTGAGGATGTTCCCGGATTTTTGCCCGGCACCGATCAGGAGTGGAACGGCATCATCAGCAACGGAGCCAAGCTGCTTTACGCCTTCTGCGAGGCCACTGTGCCCCGCGTTACCGTGATTACCCGCAAAGCCTACGGCGGTGCTTACGACGTGATGAACTCCAAGCACATCGGGGCCGATATGAACTTTGCATGGCCTACGGCCGAAATTGCCGTGATGGGAGCCAAAGGTGCCGCGGAGATTATTTTCCGCCGCGAAATTCAAGAGGCCGCCGACCCCGAAGCCAAGCTCAAGGAGAAAGAGGCCTTGTACGCGGATATGTTTGCCAATCCATACAGGGCGGCCAAGCGCGGTTATATTGATGAGGTGATTCCGGCTTCCAAAACGCGCGAGAAGCTTATCCGGGCATTTGATATGCTGAAGAACAAGGCAGAAAAGCTGCCCCGCAAAAAGCACGGGAATATTCCGTTGTAGTGTGGTGATTGGGTAATGAGCCAATAGGGCGATGGGGCGATTAAACGGTTGGCCGATGAGCCGATGAGCCGATTCAACAACAGAAACTTTGTCACTTCGACCGAAAGCGGCCAATTCGCGATGCCAGACGAGTGAATGGAGGCTGAAGTGGAGAAGTCTCATTTCTTACTACGCCTTCCCTTTGATTTCTTTTGTTCAGGCCTGAATCTTGGGCCAGCCCACAACCTTGCGACCTTTGCGCCTTCCTTTCGCTCCTTGCGGTTAAAACCCGTTCGGAGGTTTTGGAACAGATTTGT
>SKUL01000276.1 GCA_007129985.1 Flavobacteriales bacterium | reverse complement strand
CTGAGAATGGTGGTGTCGGAAATGGGTGAACAATGGTCGCCAAGTACCGAGCCGGCCAGCACCGCCGATACCACGTGAAAGAATATAGACTGACCCACAGCCATATCGCAACCCGCCGCAATACAAACCGACCAGCTCAGCGGCAGCATCAAGGGGTACAAAATGGCCATGGTGCCCCACGACGAACCCGTGGAAAACGCAACCAAAGCAGCCAGCAAAAAGGTAAGCCCGGGCAGCAACCAGTAAGGAATATTTCCGGTAAGGATGCCCGTGAGGTAATCCGCACTGTGCATTTGCTCGGTAATGGCCGCCAGCGACCACGCCAACACCAGAATGGCAATGGCTCCGAGCATCGTTTTAAAACCCGTAAACACGGCTTCGAGCGTGTCGCCCAGAGGCATGATGCCCTGCGATACAGTGAGCAGAATAGCGGTGGCAAGTCCGGCAAGCGAAGACCACAAAAGTGAAGTGTACGAATCACTGTCGCCGATGGTAAGAGCCAGTTTTCTGAAAAAACCGGTATCGCTTTGCGCCCATGTTGCCGAATCCCAACCCGTAATCAGCAAGCCCGCCATGGTGCCGAAAATCACCACCACAATGGGAATAACGGCATTGAGCGGCCTTAAACGAATGCCCTCGTCGGGCTGCAGGGCCTCCAGTTCTTTGCTCTGCCGGTAGCTTTCATCTGCCTGACCTTCGGGTCGCTTGCGGGCGGCCACCTCTGCGCGGTACATCGGACCGTAATCGCGCCGCATCCACACCAACATAAAGATAAAGACCAGCGTGAGAATGGGATAGTACGAGTACGCCAGCGATTGCACCATCACGGCGTAACTACCCGATGCAATCACCGTCTCATTGGCATTGATGACTTTCAGCCCGTCGTCAATATAGCCGAGTTGCGCGCCAATCCACGTGGTAACAAGGGCAATGGCTGCCATGGGTGCTGCAGTAGAATCCACGATGTAGCTGAGTTTTTCGCGCGAGATGCGCAAGCGGTCGGTTACGGGCCGCAGGGTATTACCCACCACCAGCGTATTGGCGTAATCGTCAAAGAAAATGGCGAGACCCATTCCCCAGGTGGTAAGCTGTCCGGAGCGGGGAGTTTTGGCCAATTTCGAAATGCGGTTCACCACACCCAGCATACCGCCGTTTTTGGTGACGATGGCCACAATGGCGCCAATAAAAAGCGAAAACAAAATCACTGCCAGGTGACCCCAGTCATTCAGTGCCGCGATGATATAGGTGTCAATCACCCTGAAAAATCCGCCCGCTGCACCGCTCCAGCCCGTGCTGTAGTAGCCCACGCATCCGGCGCCAAAAAGCAAACCCAGAAACAGCGAGGCTATCACTTCCTTGAAAAGCAGTGCCAGTGCAATGGCAATCAACGGCGGCAAAACCGACAACCACAAAGGCATGGGGGTCATATCCTGCACGTGCGCAAAATGCCCCACCCGCATCGAAAAGGGCTCGTTTCGGTCGAAACTGACGGTAAAGGTGCCTTTTCCTCCTTGAAAATCAATGTACCTGCGCTCTCCGTTCACCACGGCGGGCACGGCTCCTTGTCCCCAGGTGTTCATCAAGCTGTCATTCAGCAGCGTGATGGTTCCGGTGATGGGAATACCTTCCACCGTAAAAGCCGAAAGCTCTACACGGTAGTCTTCAGGCCCCGGCTCGCTTTGCGCACCGGCAGCCCCGAAAGTCGTCAACAGAAATACCAGCAGGAATAGTGTTCGCATGCCTTAATTGAAGGTGGCTAAAGGTAGCAATTGGGGTGAAACCAATGCTGAATGCAGTTCCTAGGGCCTGCGGGCCGACGTTTTTTCCTGAATCTCCAAAACCTCTGCCGCACTGAGTTTACGCGCAAAATGCCACTGCCCCCGAAACAAGCGCTGTACATAGCCATAGCTTGAGGTCACAACGTACCGAATGGGTAATTCACCCACTGTTTCCGGTTCGGCAAGCTTGAGGTCTCGCAGCTCTCCGGCCGACACAATCAACGGTTTTTCGTGGATGAACAAGAAATGCTTGTCTGCCTTGAGAAGCGTGCCTTCCATCCAGAAATCCGGACTTTCAATCACGAGCAAGCCGGGTTTCAGGGCCCTCAGGTGGTAGCGCCACACAAAGGTGACTTCGCCTTGTGCATCCTCGCTCTTGATGATGTACCGCCATCCCGGTCTGCTCAGCTCAAAACCACTTCCCTCGGGAACGCCAACTGCATTGATGCCCTTCAAGGAGCGGTATTCAACCACAATCTCATCGCCCACTGTGTAGCTGCTGCGGTTGGACTCCACGCTGATTCCGGACTGTGAAAATCCATCCGAAAACAGGGCGAGCAAAGCAATAAGCGCTGCATATTTCCTGAGTGTGTCTGCCAATGTCTATGTACCACTCCCTGTGAGGAGAACACAGCACAATATACACAGAAAAACGCTTGGTTCGAACCTATCCCAGCGCAGTGCGCGTCTGACCATGGGCCATCAACCAGGCCGTTGGACTCATTCCCTCATAGCTCCTGAAAGTCCGTGAGAAATAGTTCAAACTTCCGAAACCTACGTCAAAGCAAATCTGAGAGAGACTCCTGCTTCCGCGAAGCATCAGTTTCTTGGCTCTCTCCAGTCTTTCGCGGTTGATAAACTGAACCGGGGTTTCGCCCAACTCACGTTGAAAGGCGCGGAAGAACTGCGCCCTGCTCAGGCACGCTTGTCCGGCCAACTCATCCACACTCAATGGTT
>SKUL01000108.1 GCA_007129985.1 Flavobacteriales bacterium | reverse complement strand
GGTATTGCCGTGCGCAATTTGAAGGGAGAACTGGAACTCCTCAACGGCAACCAGGCTGCATCGGTGCTGATCTATTACCTGCTCGAAAAGTGGAAGGAGCTGGGCAAATTGCAGGGCAACGAGTTTGTCTGCAAAACAGTGGTGACCTCTGATTTGCTCGGCGAAATTGCCCGCGATTACGGCGTGAACACCTACGAAACGCTCACCGGCTTCAAGTATATTGCGGACGTGATTGCGCGCAAGGAAGGCTCGGAGGTTTTTATCGGCGGGGGCGAGGAGAGCTATGGCTACCTGGTGGGCGATTTGGTGCGGGATAAAGACGCTGTGATTTCGTCGGTGATGCTGTGCGAAGCCGCCGCGTGGGCCAAAAGTCGCGGCAGTAGTTTTTATGAATTGCTGCTGGACATATACGCGCGCTACGGCTGTTTTCGTGAATCGCTGATTTCGGTTACGCGCAAGGGCCGCGAAGGCGCGGAGGAAATCAAGATGTTGATGGAAACGCTGCGCAACCGGCCACCCCTGCAATTAGGCGGTGTGCCTGTGATGCTTCGCAAGGACTTTCAGGCGCAGGAAGTGCTGAATCTGGAAAATGGCCAGCGCGAACCCATCGGATTGCCCAAAAGCAATGTCTTGCAATTTGTGCTTCAGGACGGCAGCAAGATTACAGCCCGCCCGTCCGGCACCGAGCCCAAAATCAAGTTTTACTTCAGCCTCAAAGCACCCCTTAGCACCACCACCGACCTTGACCGTGTGTGGTCAGACCTCGGAGCCCGCACTGAGCAAATGGTAAGCGAGTTGCCGATACCGGGGTAGGGTTGAGAACTTGAATTTGAAGCCTATCGCAAAACACAGAGCATATACGGCGGATTGTTTAGTTTTGTGATATGAGTAACAGGATAGAAGTGAGCAACAATCTCCTCACCTGGGCTATTAGCCGGGCAGGGTTTGAACTGCATACATTCGCTGAAAAATTCCCAGCTGTTATTCAATGGCTCGAAGGGGAAAAAACCCCCACGATTAAGCAACTGGAATCTTTTGCCAAAAAGGTTCATCTGCCTTTTGGTTATCTGTTTTTGAAGGAACCACCGGTGGAAACCCTTCCCATTCCATTTTTCAGAAGCAATAGCGCTTCGGAAAATATTAGTCTCAACGTATATGATACCATCCTTCTTCTGCAGCAACGTCAAAATTGGTTGGCGGATTACCTGAGAGACAACGAGTTTGAAGAACTTCCATTTGTGGGTCGCTTCCATGGAGAGAGCGACCATGCCGCTATTGTGCAAGACATCAGAAATGTGCTCAATCTACCCGAAAATTGGGCCAGTCAGTTCAGCACGTGGGAAGATGCACTGAGCCATTTGGTTGCAACCATTGAAGACAAGGGAATCATCGTTACTTTCAACGGTGTGGTAGAAAACAACAACAAACGAAAAATTCCGGTAGATGAATGCCGGGGTTTTGTGCTGGTAGATCAGTTTGCTCCCTTCATGTTTGTTAACAACGGCGATTTTAAATCTGCACAAATGTTCACTGTTGTGCACGAACTTGCACACATTTGGACAGGGCATAGTGCGGGCTTTGATTTCAGGAAAATGCTTCCGGCCAACGACCCCATCGAAAAACTCTGCGATCGTGTAGCAGCTGAATTTCTTGTGCCCGAAAATGCCTTTGATCAAGTTTGGCAGGAAACCCCTCAAACCGACTTCGTTGCCAGACATTTCAAGGTTAGTGAAATTGTGGCTGCGCGACGAGCACTCGATACCGGCAAATGGACCAAGGCCCGTTTTTTCGAGTTCTACCGAAACTACAGCCGACCGGAGTTTCAAAGTGGAGAGCGTACATCTTCCGGCGGTAATTTTTACGCTACCACAAGGAAGCGTCTGAGCATCACATTTGCCACACACGTAGATCAGGCCGTAAAGTCAGGACAACTTCTTTACAGAGACGCTTACAAGCTGACAAGTCTGAAAGGCGATACGTTTGAAAGGTTCTTTTCCCAGCACGTATAGTTTTGGCGCTCTATATCGGTGATAGCAATTTTTTTATCGAAGCGCATCGCCGCACTTATCCACTCGACATAGCCACAGGGTTTTGGAGCAAAGTACAGCAATTGGCAAAGGTAGTGTCCCAAAAAGTGTGTAAGCGCAGCCGAATCTTTCTTGTGGTTTTTCAAAGTTAACGATTTTATTGGTGTGGTAAGTCCTGAAAGGAATCATGCCCCAAAGCATGATTGCCGTCAGGACGGTTATTCCCATCTGAAGTATCTGGTTTCGTTGTTAATCTTAGGTAATTTGCGGTGATAGGCCTTTTTCTGGATGGCAACTGCGCCCAGTAGTACCAGAACCGCCTTCTCATTGGGTAAGGCTCCCCGCATCCTCAATACCCGCTTGTAGTCTTTGTTAAGGCGCTCAATCCAGTTGGTTGAATACACCATGGAGCGAATTGAATGGTGGTACTTGATGTAGGTGAAGTACATTTCGTACCTGGAATCGTTTATCATTCTGTGAATGGAGCGATAATACCTGCCCCATTTTTCGCACAGACGCCTGAATTTGCCATAAACATGCTCTGGATTGGTTTCGTGGGCTGTGTCTTGAAAAACCTCCCGCAAATCGTTTATGAGTTGCTCCCTGTCTTTGTTAGCAACCTTTTTGGTCATGCTGCGCATCAAGTGTACCACACACAGCTGGTGGTCTGCACCGGTAAACTCTGCAGCAACGGCATCTTCAATGCCAGACAAACCATC
>SKUL01000227.1 GCA_007129985.1 Flavobacteriales bacterium | reverse complement strand
GCAACACCTCCCCCCTAATGGCATCATTAAACGGCGTGTCGAAATTGCGAGCATCGGTCAAGGCATAATCAGCCGATGCATTGAGAACCCATTGTCTATGCTGTAAACGATAGGTACTTCGGGCATTGATTCCCTGAGAAACGACAGACTTGTAGCTCACCGCTCCCCAATAACTTCCGGTTGGAATCCATTGAATCCAGTTGTTTACCATGTTGTAGAAAGCCAACACCTGCAAGGTCCATTCTGCCCTGCCATCCTCTTGTTTGATGAGGAAAATCTCCGGGCCCGATTGCAAGCTCCATGCGTCTTCAGGTGGCAGATCGGGGTCTCCGCCGGGCATCCAGAAACGGTCATTGAACCCCGGGATACGAAAGTTTCTACCCGCACTCGCACCCCAATGAACGCGCAAAGAAGGCATGAATGTGATACTGTAGGAGGGTGAAAAGGGATGCTGGTAACCGCTGTAAAAATCCTGCCTGAGTTGCAGGCTTTGGGCCCATTTCCCATTGGACGCATTGTGGGTTAAGCCCGCGTAGATTGCCGCATTTAAAAGCGGTTGCCACTCAGCATAGTTGCTCTCGGCCAGTGCCTCCTGATAAGTATTCTGACTGCCTGCGCGCCATTCCCAATTATCTCCGAACAGACCATTAAAATCGGCATTGAGTACGGCAGTTCGGGACGAAATACTGGAGTTGCTCCCCATATCATTTCGGAAGAGCATTTCGTCGTGCAGATAGGCTCCTTGAATGCGAGTGTTCCAATTGCCGTGGTCGAGATGAGCCGCAAGTTGCGCCCTAAGGTTCAAATCTTGTTGATAGGCTCCGTCATAAGATGATGTAAGACTTGGCGGAACTTCTCGCCAGGTTTCGAGTGCCCAAAGCGAAAATTGAAGTTTGTGCTTGCCAAAGCGGCGCTGCAGATTCTGGGTGAGGCCGTACTGCTCAAAAGTGTTGTTTTCTCGGATGTTCAGTGGTTTGTCACGCTTTGCATGATTGACGAAATCGAAACGGTTTTGCGCGTAGCTGTAGAGTACTCGGGTGTCGGATTGCCAAAGGTCATTCGCAAAACTGAACGAAGCGGCGGTTTCAGCATTACCGATGGAGGAAAACGTGTTGTTCACCGCAACATTGTAATCCTTGCTTAGCGCACTTTGAGGATTCAGATGAATGCCACCGCCCAGTATTCCGCTACCCATTGCGCTGGAGGCTCCGCCGGCGGTAAAGGCAACATTGTCCACAAAAGCTACCGGGATGAGCGAAATGTCGGCAATACCGGTGGTGGGTGACTGCAGGTTTATATCGTTCCAGTAGAGGCCGGTATGTGCTGTTGCCAGGCCGCGTGAAGATACCGAGGCCGAAAACCCCGGTCCATAGGTGCGCACCATCATCGGTGTAGTTTGCCCGATCAGCGTTGCTATATCTCCCAGCCGGTGAAAATCGAGCGTTGCAGAATCTGCCTGATAATGAAAAACAAAGGGCTTGGTTTGGGTAAGGCGAAGCGCCGTCTTTTCGAAAACGGGAAGTTTGAGCGTATCACCTGGGTGTGGCCACGCAGGAACAGCCATCCATATCAACCAACACCCAAAAAAATACCTGACCATCGTTTTCGAGATCAGGATAAAAAGCAAGGCCTATTGAGAGAATACCTCAACCCACCTACCAACTTTTTACCCGAAAGTTTGCAGTTTATGTTCGGGCTTTGGCAGGTCTTCTGACTTATCTCGGTTTTCGCGTCCTTCCCATCCTTAAATGCGGACAGTGGATAAATGCTGCGAAAACCTTTCGCGAGAATTACAGCTGCGGGAACAGTTCCGGAATTACACCGGATTCCCTTTTAATCTTCAGGTGGCGGAAGCCTCCCTCGGAACCAAAAGCCGCGGCTAAGGTAGGAAAAAAGGCCTATCGAATTACCGTGACGTGGCCGGTACTCTCAACCTTCTGGCCGTCAAAAGTTTCGGCCTTGTATTTCACCACATACACCCCATCCGGAACAAAGTAGTTGCTTCCATTCATGCTTCCGTTCCAACCTTCATCAATGTTGGTGGTGTGGAAAAGGCGTTCGCCTTGACGGTTCCAGATTGACATTTCAAAGGATTTGATGCCGACGCCTTGTGCCTTGAAAAGCTCGTTAATTCCATCGCTGTTGGGCGTAAAAGCATTGGGAATATACAGGAACATAGGTGGGTTGTACTCCATCGCAAATAGGTCGCTGCAACCCAATGAGTCAGTTACGTAGAGACTGATGTAATAATTGCTATCGAAGTAGTACTCGTGTATGGGCTCAAACTCACGGCTTTTGTTGCCATCACCGAAGTGCCAAAGGTAATTGACATCCGGAGTGCTCAGATTTTGGAAACTTGCTCCACTGGTGCCCACGTAATCAATGGCAAATTCCGCATGCACCGAGGTGGTATTGACAGTAGTTGAGCCTCCAACAGTAATACCACATATATCCGTCGCCACAACAGTGTAGGTTGTGGTATCGTTGGGAGTTACCTGAATGGCCGCTGTGGTTTGACCGTTTGACCACTGATAGCTAAATCCGCCTTCGCCTCCCGACGCTTCAGCCCAAATGTGTGCTCTATCTCCCAAGCATATCGTTGTATCCGGCGATATAGTAAGTTCCAACGGTATATTCGGAATGAAAACGATTACGACATCCGTACCCACATTTCCGCACTCATCAGTAACCTCAAAGATGATTTCGCTGGTAACAAGTGATTGGAAGCTGATAGCAGGTAGCGTGCTGTACGGCT
>SKUL01000296.1 GCA_007129985.1 Flavobacteriales bacterium | reverse complement strand
CGGAAAACCACCACATAAAAAAGCAAGGGCATAAACAGGTGGTAAATCATCACCGACCAGAATGCATCGTCGTAAAACACCCAAACGCTGATAAGAACAATGGCGTAGTACACTGCGACGGACCACAACAGACTCTGCAAACGAATGTGCGCAACAAACTCATCTTCGATTCGCTCACGTGAGTAGGCGACAATCATCAGTCCAATGAGAACGAGCGACAAAGCTATCTCGTCAATGAGGTTTTGTGTGTTCATAAAAGGCATATCGGGATGGGTTTCAACCGCTAGCCATTGTGGGCTGACATCGAAGTACATGGCTGCCGAACCCATCAAGAGACCAATTACCGCAAGCACCAATCCGGGCCATTTAAGTCGATAGGGAAGCAATGGAACTGTTTTCATATTCTGATTTTCTCTGAAAGTAATAAAAAGGAGAATAGCTTCGAGAAGCTATCCTCCTCAAGAATCTCGCACTAACAATCATCATCAGCGTAGTAGGTTCCATCTGCCTCATAGATTTTAAGGCCTCGCCCCGAATTATCACCCAACCATTGTTGTACACAACGGACAAATGGTATTCCAGAACCTTCACAAACAATTGCCCGGAGACTTACATAGGCTTCTTGGGCAACTATGACAGTTTGAATGTCTCCAGCATTTTCAATGACCTGCAAATGATTTCTTTCATCAAGCAACGTCAAGAAAAAGAGAAATTCTTTTTCAAATTGGTCAGACGCCTTTTCTGCTGCTACTTCCGATTTCTCTGGTTCATTCTTCGTGCAAGACGCACAGAAGATTCCTCCCATCAAAACGAGAATTCCGAAAATAAAAATTGGCTTTTTCATGAATAATGGATTAAAGTGAATAACTAAGAAAATGGTTAACCAACACAAATGTAAGTTAAACTTTTCTTTTTGTCAAGTATTGTTTACATTTTTAATCTTTCACGCATCTGATACCTCCGCTCATAATTCACGTGAATGCGGCATGAAATGCCAGTTACAAGCTTAATTTTAATGAGGCTCTTACAGTAAGCCTCAACAAAAAAAAGCATGGGCTGCTGTCAATTGAATAACTTGGGTTCAAGATTTTTTTGTGTATCCTTAGGTTCACTATCATGAAAAATGGGTAGTTACCTTACGATATCAAAAATACTCGCTCAGTTCATGAGCCTGAGTCTTTCCGACCGTCGGGCGCTTTTGAAAAAACTTGTTGATAGCATGAATTCTCCTGGTCCAAATGTCGAAGAATCCAAAACGGGCCTCGCCGCTTTGGAGGGGCTTGGCGCTGATATTTGGCGCGGGGTAGATGTAGAATCATTTATCCGCAACGAGAGGAAATGGGATTGAGCGAGGTCTTCAAAGGCAAAAGTGTTTTCATCGACACGGCACCGATTAGTTACTTCATCGAGGGGAATTCCAAATAGCGGCCGCAATGCGATGCCGAGCTGACTTCTTTCTTACCAATGACAAAGCGCTGAGTTCCATCCGAGAGTTAAATATCGTCTGTCTCGATGACCACATATAGACACTCCAAGCTGAGTTTGGCTACTCCTTCACCAATTTCTTCACCGCGCTTCCCTGGTCTGTGTACACAGTTACAAAATACATCCCCGCCGGAAGGTCGCTTATGTTAAAGTGCGCCTCCTGCGGATTGAGGTTTTTGACCAACCTTCCTGAGAAGTCGTGCATCTGGATGGACTCCATCATTACATCCTGCTCTAGCTCAATTCTGAAAAGGTCGGTTGTTGGATTGGGATATAGTCTCACGTCAGGCTGGTGGCGAGTTTCTTCCGATGAGGTACTCAGGTAAATCAGCTCTACATCGTCAATCCAGAGGGTGGTGCCGGCGTGGGCTATTGCGGCCGGAAGAACTTCGAAATTGTGATGGTTGGTTGTGAAATATACCGTGATGTATTTTGGAACTTCATCGTAGAAGTAATCGATATTCAAAGCGAGTTGAGTGTATTCATCGGCAGGCTCGATGATAAGCCCTTCTGCCTCTCCGATAATCTCCAAATATGACGGAAATTCAGGATCCCAAGCAGAAATACTATCTGGAAAATTGAACAGCCTGGCCCCATATTTAGCTGTATCGCCACCCACTGGCTGGTACTTGTGGTAAAATGAAATCTGGTCAGGGCGTGCATCAATAATATGTGCCGGCCCGGTGTAAAAATTCCAATCATCAGGGTCGCCCAGTGTTGCAAGTGCTCCGGGAAACAAAGCACCCTGACAATAAATCGTCTCAAGTTTTACAGCCCATTCACCGGAATGACTATCGTTAGTCATTTCACCGGTATATTCTGTGCAACCCGTCATAGGATCCAAAGTCACGCTGATACTCCAGTGCTCGGGTCTGAAATGTTCTGGAAAAAACGACAAGCTACTATCGAGAACAATTTCTTCAAACCCACCATTGAGCAGTTGCTGGGCCTTGATGGGTTGAAGGAAAAAGATTGTGATGCAAATCACGGAAATGTACAAAGGGAGGCGCATCGCTTGGGTTGGTTTGATAGAACGCTCATTCTGAAACGACTAAGTAAACGAATATTTTTCACACAACCAAACCTTTTCGCGATTGCGGTTAGGCCATAGAGTGAATGGATTTCTCCGAAGCACTAAGAAAACTCCAATTTTGCCCGCTTGAACTTATACCCGCTTTGTTCAAGCCACGAACATTGAATTTTTTTTTCGTCGGCACCACCGGGAAGAAAGTGTGGTGGTGGGAGTTGTGCGTGGAGAGCGGCGCGGTGGTAGAATT
>SKUL01000143.1 GCA_007129985.1 Flavobacteriales bacterium | reverse complement strand
GCAAACCGGTGCCGTATTGAAACGGAAAGAAAATACGATTCCATTGTTGACCCTGCATCACCCTGTGGGCAGTGAACAGCTTACCACCCAGATAAGCCCTTAAAAACCTGATTAAATCAGATGTTGTGGAGGCAACGTCGTAGCGCGATGCTCCAAAGAACGCATCCAGCGGAGGTTGGGTGTTTCTATATCGCACGCGTTGATAGTCGCGCTTCTCATTGGGGGCAATCACAAAAGTGTTGTGCATTTCCAGCTGTACAAACATTTCCTCCAGTTGCTTTTCGATGGGCACACCGGTTACCGCTTCGGCAATACCGGCCAGCAGATGGTAGTTGGTATTGCTGTAGTGCGCTTTACCTGCTTTGCCGGGTTCAAAAGCCGGACGCATGGCCCGTGCCCTTTTCACGGCGGCTTCAAGTGTCAGCATTGTGTTTTCTCCTTGCTGAAGACGTTTCATCATGGTAGAGCCGTCGGGATGACGATCTATCAGGTAACAGCGTAAACCCGAGGTGTGCGAGAGCAAGTGTTTCACGGTAATCGTATCGCTGTAGTCAGTACCATTATACAAATGGAGACCGTCCGTCAGGGCTGTTGGCAATACGCGGTGAATGGTGGTATGAAGGTGAATTTTATCTTCATCCGCCAATTTGAAAATCAAGGCAGCTACAAAGAGCTTGTTGATACTTGCCACGTAAAAGGGCCGATACTCTGGTAAATCGCCAAAGCAAGATCTCAGCGATGACGACCCGTCAAGCATTTCAAGGTGCAAACAGGCCTCGTGCACAAACTTGTGATTGGTGAGGTTCTGTACGATTCGTCTTAACTTTTTTTCCTTGCTGTTCATCTCAATTAAAACGTTTTAGGGTTGTTCTGTGCTATCCAGTTTTTCAAAACGACTTGCGTGCCCGCTCTGAGTCCAAACAAGGGCGGTGATTTCCTTGTCTCCGTTTTCTTCAAAAACTACGGTGATATCTGTGCCCTTGATAAAAAAATGGCGTTGGTCATACGGAAAAATCGGATAGGCATCCTGGCCCGTTGCCTGAAAAGTGAGTTGCTTGTCGCGGAGTTTTACTTCAAAAAGCATTTCTTCTGAAACACGGTAACTTCCTTCAAATGCAGCCATCTGCTCGGGGGCAAGCGAAATCGCATAACGGGCCACGGGAATTTCAAAAGGTTGGTCAAAAAGGATATCAGCCACAGTAGCTACAATTTCTCCAAATGGGGCCGAAAATGCGTTACACAGAATCACAACATGCATATCGTCTTCCGGAAAGTTCTTCCAGTTGGCCTGGTAGCCGGGATTACCGCCATTGTGACCATAGTACTTGTTGCCATGGTTGTGATGCGACATAAACCCCAGGGCATAACCGTTTTTTACAGGCGTGGTAAAAGTCGCAAGCGTTTCACTGCTGAAAAGTGTTTCATGCTTAAGTGCCTTGCTGAATTTCAGCATATCCAAAGAGGTAGAAATGACATTGCCGGCTGCGTAAGCCACACTTTGATGAACCAGGTCAGAAAGCACCTGTTCACCGTCGGTACCAGTCTCGTAGCCAAGCGCCATATTGGATACTTCGGATTCGTGAATGCCCGAATTGTTCATGTTGCAGGGCGTGAAAATATGCTCCTGAAGGATGTCTCCAAAGGCTTTGTGGTGCAGGTGCTCCAGCATATATCCCAAAATGGCGTAGTTGGTATTGCTGTAGTCCCATCCTTCGCCGGGTTCAAACAGCAGGTCGTGTGTGCGACTGTAATCTATGAGTTCCGATGGTTGATGCGAGACGTAAAGTTCCTCGTTCAGCATGGCAAAGTAGTTCACGATTCCGGATGTGTGCGAAAGTAAATGAATCAGATTGATTTCGTCGCCCCTCGGATAATCCGGAATGAAATCAGCCACGGTGGTCTCAAAACTGAGATTGCCGCGTTCCAGCTCCATTGCAATCAGTGAAGCGGTAAACGATTTGGCCACCGAACCAATTCGAAAGGCGTGGTCGGTTTCCATGGAAATTTGTTGTTCTCTGCTGGCAAGCCCGTAGCTTCGGTGAAATACGTCCTCATCATTTTTGTGTACCAAAACCACACCTGAGAATTTTTCCTGCTCTGTGAGCGCTTCGAGGTATGCGTTGAGATTTTCAAAGGTAGTGGTTTGGGCGGCGACGAATGCCGGAGTTGAAAGTACCCATGCTGCGAAGAGTATGGCAATTGAATTTTTCATGACGATTGATTTTTAAGATTCGCCACAAAAGTGCTGCGCCGGTCTGCTTCAAATGTTCGGATTTGCAAAACCGAACCTGTTTGAGAAGTTCGGCTCAAGGTTCTACTTTACCCAAGGTGCTGTTTTTTAAACTCGTTGGGTGTCATTCCTGTGATTCGTTTAAAGGTAGTGTTGAAAGTGGTTTTGGAGTTGAATCCTGCTTCAAATCCTACTCCAAGTAACGACAAGTGGTCATATTTGGAATCGAGCATCAGCCTTTGGGCTTCCTTCACGCGGTAGGTATTGATGAGTTCGAAAAAGGATTTTCCCAAACATTGATTGATGGCCTGCGAAACGAGGTAGGATTTTTGGTCGCATTTTTCAGCCAGCCCCCGAAGCGTGAGTTCAGGGTTCAGGTATATCTTTTCTTCATTCAGCAAATACGTCACTCTTTCGGCAATGGCTTGTAAATCATTGGATATGTCTGGTTCCGAAGTAGGGGCAGACACCGGAGCGGCAGTGCGGCTGTCTGCAATGCGTCGCAATTTGTAGATGATCGGCGACAACTTTCCCCGGATGGTGATGAAGT